>NZ_BCQG01000036.1 GCF_001544315.1 Geobacillus jurassicus NBRC 107829 | reverse complement strand
GGCTAATTTCACGCCACAGACGCCAAAAGCGCCGTGGCGCACGCGCTTCGTTTCGTTCAGTTTTCAAGGAACGAAGTTATTTCGCTGAGGTTCCTTCTTTGCAGGTTTGCTTTGAGGAATAATTGTATTTTCCTCTCACAAACAGCTCTTTTATATTAACATGATTGTTTTTTCTTGTCAAGATCTTTTTTCGACGCTCACCACTATCGAACATCCTGTTCGATTAGCGACGGTTATTAATATACCACTGTGAAACGAAAAATGCAATATCTTAATTCAAGGGAATTCGGGGCACAAACACCAACTTATTCCTAATGATTGTCTCCATCTCTTTGAGAGCAAGAGGCATGGCAAATATGTTTCATAACCGCCATGGCTGTCCGCATAAAGATTTAGTAGGACAACGATTTTCCAATGCAAAAAAGGGGGACCGATGCCATGTTTTACGCGCTGAACGGGCGAACGCTGAAAAAAGCTCTCATTATTATCTGCTCCGCCTTTTTCACTGCTATCGTCTTGTACGCTTACGAAATAAACCGTCCGGTTTTTTCGCTTCCTTCCGGACCGAAGGCGGTGTACAAAGTAGACAACGCCCGCGATGAAATAGCGTTGACGTTTGATATCAGCTGGGGAGACGAGAACGCAGACAAAATTTTGGATGTCTTAAAGCAACATGGGATTAAAAACGCAACCTTTTTTTTATCCGCCTCTTGGGCTGAACGCCATCCAGCCGTGGTGAAGCGGATCAAAGAAGAGGGGCATGAAATCGGCAGCATGGGGTATAACTTTGTCAACTATACGGAACTAGAGAACGCTAAAATCCGTCAAGACTTAATGATGGCGAAAAAAGTGTTCGATATGTTGGGAATTAAACAAGTGGAACTGCTGCGCCCTCCAGGAGGAAACTTCAACAAAAATGTGTTAAAGGTTGCCCAGTCCCTCGGTTACACCGTCGTCCATTGGAGCATTGATTCAAAAGATTGGCTCAATCCTGGGACAGACAAAATTGTCGAGAACGTCACGAGCGACATGGAACCTGGGGATATCATACTCCTTCACGCTTCCGATTCGGCAAAGCAAACGGCGAAAGCGTTGCCGAAAATTATCGCTTCCATGAAGGAAAACGGCTATAAGAACGTCAGCCTCTCTGAGCTGTTGGCGAACGGCGAGGCGGAAAGCCGAGGGATTGAGTGACGCGTTCTCGCAGAACCTTGACCGGTGCGATACGATCGCGCGGTAGGCAACCTTTCATCCGGCCGCCTTTGTCAGTATGCCGCCTTTTGCACACTGCCATAAAAAACAGGCGGCGCCTTGCTTTCTTTATTGTTTCGCGCCGCCTGTCAATTTATGCAGTATAAGAAGCTGATATGCATTGCATACTAATAAAGGAATCAGCATCAAATACAGCCAATCACGGTCGTTGATGCGCAACACGGGAAACCATTCAATGACCGTAACGACGACCATAAAGAACAAAGCCGGAACGAACGCTCCTTTGTTCGTCTGTGCGCTCTTAACGTAGGCAACAGCCAACCCAACCGCCAAAATGAACAACGCCACTAGCATGTACGGGATGATCGAATCACCCTTGTCTGCAAACGCCATGTAACGGAAATACACTAAATCAAACAGCACAAACATAATCAAAACAAGCTGTACAGAGTTCCATAACGAACGGAAGATGCCAAGCCCGAACCGATGGACGGTCAAATAGGCAAAAAATCCCGCTTGGCTGATGACGCTGAAAATAAAGCCAACGCCGATATGCCATAACAAAACAGCCATAAATTCGACCATTTCTAAGCGCAACAGCAAGCGCCCGAACTCCTCCCAGTTGAAAACAATGCCGACGGCCGCCGTGGCGATGCCGCCGATCAGCAGCGTCGATAAAAATAAACGCACCCATTTGCGGCTGTTCACAGCTTCATCCTCCATCATTTCAGCATAACCCGCTTACCATTTTACCAGCGCCCTTGTAAAAAAGCCAGCTCCGATCTGCCCGATGCATATTTTTTTCGCCAACATTCATATTAAGGGTGAGGGATTTTTGCAGAAAGGAGCTCATTTTCATGAACAAATGCCTACCGCTCCTCTTGCTCAGTTTTCTTGTTCTCGGTTCCTGTGCTCCACAAGAAATCAGCCCTCCTCCCCCGGATTATGACGAAACGAAAAAGATGGTTGTTGACATCTTAAAAACGGACGAGGGGAAAAAGGCGATTCAGGATATTATGTCGGATGAGCAAATGAAACAGCAGCTGATGATGGATCAGAAAACTGTAAAAGAAACACTGCAACAAATGCTGACATCCGATCAAGGAAAAAAGTTCTGGGAAAGTGCGTTAAAAGACCCGAAATTCGCTGAAAGTTTTGCCAAAGGGCTGCAGGCAGAACATGAAAAAATGATGAAGGCGCTCATGAAAGACCCCGATTATCAATCGCTGATGATCGATATTTTAAAAGATCCGGAAATGGAAAAAGCCATGGTCGATGTCTTAAAAAGCAAAGAGTTCCGCCAACATTTGCAAAAGGTGATCACGGAAACGTTAAACAGCCCGCTGTATCAGGCGAAAATTCAAGATATGTTGACGAAAGCGGCTGAAACGATTCAGCAAGGCGGAGGAAAACAAGGAGAAAAAGGCGACGGGGAAGGGGGAGAGGGAGAAGAAAGCACCAGCAATCAGCAAGGCGGAGGAGGTTAATCAAGCGAAAAAGCGTCCGCGCGCTGAAACCGCCAACGCTCTAATCGGCGGTTTCTCGCCATCGGACGCTTTTTGTGAAACCGATTAATATTTCGCAACGATTTTGCGGGCGATATCCATATAAATTTTCCCGATCGGATGATCTTCTGCGTAAACGGACGGGGCGAAGTCGTCGTCGTTCCAATCCGGTTGCTGAAGCGGCAGCTGCCCCAACAGCTCGGTTTGCAGCTCTTTGGCCAGCTTTTCTCCGCCGCCTTTGCCGAAGACGTACTCCCGCTCCCCTGTTTTCCGGCTTTCATAGTACGACATATTTTCGATCACGCCGATAATTTCGTGTTCGGTGCGCAGCGCCATAGCCCCAGCGCGGGCAGCGACAAACGCAGCGGTCGGATGCGGAGTCGTGACGATAATTTCTTTGCACGACGGCAGGAGCGTATGGACGTCCAAAGCGACGTCGCCCGTGCCAGGCGGCAAGTCAAGCAGCAAATAATCCAAATCGCCCCATTCGACTTCTTTGAAAAAGTTGTTCAACATTTTCCCCAGCATCGGGCCGCGCCAAATGACCGGGGCGTTGTCCTCGACGAAAAAGGCCATCGAAATAACTTTCACGCCAAACCGTTCGACTGGGATGATTTTATCGCCCCTCACCGTTGGGCGCTCGGTGATTCCCATCATGTCCGGAACGCTGAACCCGTAAATGTCAGCGTCAATCAACCCGACTTTTTTGCCGAGCCGGGCGAGCGCGACCGCCAAATTGACGGAAACGGTCGATTTGCCGACCCCGCCTTTGCCGCTGGCGATGGCGATATACGTCGTTTTTTGCTTGTTTTCGCTATATTTCTCCACCACTTCGCGCGGCAGTTCGGCGAACCGCAGCCCGACCGTCGCAGCGCCCGCGTCTTTCAGCTGTTGGACGATCGCCGTTTGCACGCGAAGCTGCTCGGGCGTGCCGGTTTTGGCGAGCGCGATTTTCACGCTGACATGGTTTTTCTCTTCCTTAATTTTGATTTCTTGGATGGCATTCGTCTCTTTAAACGTTTTGTTTAAAAAGGGATCTTTCATCTTTTCGAGAATGGCGCGCACTTCGGTTTCCGTCAACATCGTATTCACCAACCTTTTGCAAATCAATGGTCGCTTCTACATGTTATCATACCATAAATCGGCAGACGACCGCCATGTTTGACTTGCTTCCGCACGTCCCTGCGGTTGAAAAGGGGGAATTTCTAATTTCGTTTGGCAAAACGGGGGCGGTCAGCCGCCCCCTCTGTTCCGGCCATAAAAAATCCCCGCTACTCGCGAGGCGTATGTTCGTTGGAAAAATAGCGGAGCACTCCTTTATAAATCGAGGCGGCCAGCTTCGTTTGATAGCCATCAGACGCAAGCAGCTCCCGCTCGTCTGGATTTGACAAAAAACCGACCTCGACGAGCGCACCAGGAATTTTGGCATGCTTCAGCAAATAGACAGTGTCAATCATTTTCGCCAGCCGGTGGGTGTTTTCCAAGTTGCGCCGCAATTCCTCTTGAATAAACTTCGCCAACCGCTCGTTTTCGATGAACGAGCCGTAATAAAACGTCTGCGCCCCCCGCCAACGCGGCGATGGGATGGCATTTAAGTGAATGCTGATGAATAGATCGGCATTTGAGCGGTTCACGAAAGCCGTTCGTTCGAGCAAATCCTCCGTTTTCCGCCGGCTGTAGCCGCGTGTTGACGGGCTGGCTAAGTCCCGATCCGTCTCGCGCGTCATCAGGACGAGCGCCCCTTGTTGTTGCAGATAATCGCGCAGCTTTTTCGCCACGTTGAGCGCGATATCCTTTTCCACCACCTCACCGCCGACGGCGCCGCCGTCCGGTCCGCCATGACCGGGGTCCAATACAATGATTCTCCCAGACAATGGGAGATTCCACGGTTTTGTCGATGTCAATTCGGAAAATAAGGGTGGAAACAGCAAAATGCTCATAAGGGCGACGGCAGCAAAAGCGACCAGCCACTTCCATTTTTCTCTCATCGTTTCTCCTCCCGCGCGTTTCCCTTCTCTATCTTATATGGGACAAGGCGCGGTAATAGAACTCATTCAACGAAGTTTTAAGCGGCGCCGTTTTTTCCCCCGCTCAAACCCTTCCGTCCACCAGCTGCCGATATATTGTTCACACGCATCATACAGCGACTGGCTGAAGAAATCGTCGTCGATATGGCCCCAAAAGCAAAGAAAATCAAACAGCGTATCGATCAAATATTTTTCTTCTTGAGCACATCGACAGCGTACGCTGGCCGCCGGCTCCCCATAATAGCCGAACCGGCTGTAGCGTGCGCCGAGCAAATACGCTTCAATCGCCAAGTCAATGCAGCCTTCCTCAACAACGGATGGGAACATCCGATACATCGTATAAAACGGAACAAAGTGCTCAAGCGCTTTGGCCCGCAACTTCTCAAGGGAGAGTTCGCGCAACATGTTCCGTTCGTAACGGAGTTGCTTTTCCTGCCTTTTTTCCGCCAATGAAGTGATGACTGCCATCGTCTTTCACGCTCCTTTATGATGTAGTGTTTAACGATCAGTCGCAAACATACGCGCGGGCCAAAGGCAGAAATAAGCAAAAAACCCAGCCGAATTGGCTGGGTTGAAACATCGTGCGATTAACGTTTCGAGAATTGCGGAGCGCGGCGGGCGCCCTTGAGTCCGTATTTTTTCCGTTCTTTGACGCGGGCATCGCGCGTCAGCAAACCGGCCCGTTTCAGCACTGCGCGGAATTCCGGATCGACTTCAAGCAACGCGCGGGCGATGCCGTGGCGAATGGCGCCGGCTTGGCCAGCAAATCCGCCGCCTTGGACGTTCACCAACACGTCGTAGCTCCCGAGCGTTTCCGTCAATACGAGCGGCTGCTTCACCATCTCGATGAGCGCTTCCGACGGGATGTATTCGCGAATGTCTCGTTTATTGACGATGATGCGTCCATCGCCTGGAACGAGGCGGACGCGGGCAACCGAGCTTTTGCGACGACCTGTGCCGTAATATTGTACTTGTGCCAAAATCAATACCCTCCCTTGTCAATTATCCGCGAAGTTCATACACTTCTGGTTTTTGCGCTTGATGCGGATGTTCGCTTCCACGGTATACGTGCAACTTTTTGAACATTTGCCGGCCGAGGCTGCCCTTTGGAAGCATGCCGCGCACGGCACGTTCGATCATTTGTTCCGGATAGTTTGTGCGCATTTCCAACGCTGTTCTTACTTTTAAACCGCCTGGATATAAGCTGTGGCGATAGTACAGTTTTTTCGTCAATTTTTTCCCTGTCAGTTCGACTTTGTCGGCATTGATGACGATGACGTGATCCCCGCAGTCAACATGCGGAGTGAACGTTGGTTTATGTTTGCCGCGCAACAGCGCTGCTACTTCGCTGGCTAAACGGCCTAACGTTTTGCCAGCTGCGTCGACAACGTACCATTTCCGCTCTACTTCGTTCGGTTTCGCCATGTAAGTCGTACGCAATGCAGTTCCCTCCTAAAATAAAAAATGAACAAACAAATGGTCGTTTATTTCAACACGATTATTGTCCGGGGCTAATCGTGGAAAATACATGCCATATGATATAATAGCTTGCCGGCGCGCCAATGTCAAGAAAATGTTACACAAGGACTCGTTGTCTTAGAAAATAAGGGTGAAAACATCAGCCATCCGCCAATTCACGGTCTAACCATTCATCCCCGTAGTATACACGCCATAAATACAGCCCTTCAGCCGGCGCGGTTGGACCGGCAAACCGCCGATCTTTCGCCGCAAGCAGCTGCGCGATGTCGGTCGGGGACCTCTTTCCTTGGCCGATCTCCAGCACCGTGCCAACCATGATGCGCACCATGTTGTATAAAAAGCCGCTGCCGACAAAACGAAACTCGAGCATCGGGCCGTCAACCTTCACTTTAGCCCGGTAAATGGTGCGCACCCGGTCTTCGATCGTCGTTTTAGCGGAGCAAAAACTCGTGAAATCATGCGTCCCACAAAACAAATGAAGCGCCTCGTTCACCGCATCCATATGAAGCGGATATGGATGCCATGCGCAATAATGGCGGCGAAACACGTCTCGCTCCGCAGCCGTCCATACTTTGTAGCGGTACTCTTTCGCTTTCGCCGAAAAACGGGCGTGGAAGTCCGCATCGACCTCCTGTATAGAGCGGACGACGATATCATCCGGCAGCTGGGCGTTCAACGCCTTTTTCCACTGCTCCGAGGAAAGGGAAAGCGGTGTATCGAAGTGGATGACTTGTCCATAGGCATGAACGCCGGCATCCGTCCTTCCGGAAGCCGCCACACGCACTCCCTTCCCTTTATGCATCCGCCGAAGCACTTCCTCGAGCTCGCCTTGCACCGTCCTCCTTCCCGGCTGAATTTGGTAACCGGAAAAATGGGTGCCATCATAGGCGATGATGCATTTGATCCGTTTTGTCATGGCCTTCCTCCGCTACGAACGTAGTAGAAAGAGCAATACGGCCAGCAGCGCCACAGCCGCTAAAAACGCCGTGTCCGCCGCTTTCCAGGAGAGCTGGCGGAATTTCGTCCGCCCTTCCCCGCCGCGGTAGCCGCGCGCCTCCATCGCTGTCGCCAGCTCATCGGCCCGTTTGAACGAGCTGATAAACAAAGGCACAAGCAGTGAGACAATGGCTTTCATCCGCTCGGAAAAGCGGCCGCCGGAAAAGTCGACGCCGCGTGCTGCCTGCGCTTTCATAATTTTTTCCGTCTCTTCCATCAGCGTTGGAATGAAGCGAAGCGAAATGGCCATCATCAAAGCGAGCTCATGGACAGGAACGCGCATCTTTTTAAGGGGCCCGAGCAAGCTTTCGACGCCGTCGGTCACTTCAATCGGCGTAGTCGTCAACGTCAGCATCGTCGTCATCAACACAAGAAGCAAAAAGCGGAGCGAAATAAACAGCCCTTGTTTGATGCCCCCTTCATAGACCGAAAGCGCACCGATCCGGTAGATGACATCTCCTTCTTTCGTCATGAACAGATGTAGCAGCAGCGTAAACAAAATGACCCATAAAATCGGTTTCAAGCCGCGGGCAATGAACGAAAACGGGATGCGAGACAGCGCCGCAAAAACCA
The DNA here is from genome assembly GCF_001544315.1 of Geobacillus jurassicus NBRC 107829. Lineage (GTDB taxonomy): Bacteria > Bacillota > Bacilli > Bacillales > Anoxybacillaceae > Geobacillus > Geobacillus jurassicus. The sequence continues at coordinate 29,931 of NZ_BCQG01000036.1, read as the reverse complement.
CGGCAAATAGCGACAACAGCGCATACGTCGGGATATTATTCGCCCAAAAGACGATCAACACATAGACGAACACGATCAACAATTTAGCACGCGGGTCAAGGCGATGAATGACGGAATGGCCGGGCACATATTGCCCGATAATCAAATGGCTACTCATGAGCGCTCACCTTAGCGAACAATTGCTGAATGGCTTCCACCGTCTGTTCCAACGTTAAACATGGCGACGGAATGACAACACCCAACCGCTTTTCGAGCTGCTGCTTCAATTTGACCGTTTCCGGCACACTCAAACCGATAGCAGCCAGTTTGTCAGCGTCGCGAAACATCTCTTCCGGCGTTCCATGCCCCCATACCGTCCCTTCATGCATGACGATGATCTCATCAGCGTACCGGGCGGCGTCTTCCATGCTATGGGTAACGAGGACGGTTGTCAGCTGCTTTTCACGATGGAGGCGATAAAACATCTCCATCATCTCTTTGCGCCCGCGCGGGTCAAGGCCGGCGGTCGGTTCATCGAGCACGAGCACTTCCGGCTCAAGCGCGAGCACACCGGCGATGGCGACGCGCCGCATTTGCCCCCCACTCAAATCAAACGGCGATTTCGTCAATACGTCCTCGCTCAACCCGACAAGCTGAATGAGCTCCCGCGCCTTCCGTTTCGCCTCTTCTTCCGGCACGCCAAAATTAAGCGGGCCAAAACAAATGTCTTTCTCCACTGTTTCTTCAAACAGTTGATGCTCCGGGAATTGGAAGACGATCCCGACCTTTTTGCGCAACGGTTTGAGCTGCTTTGGCCGTTTATTGCTCGTGATCGTCTCTTGTCCGATTTTCACGGCGCCGCTTGTCGGCTGCAGCAAGCCGTTTAAATGCTGAAGGAGGGTCGATTTTCCTGAGCCCGTATGCCCGACAATCGCGACGTACGCCCCGCTTCGGATCGCGACATTGACATCATAAAGCGCCCGGCGGGCAAGCGGCGAACGTGCATTGTACACATGCTCTACTTTTTCGAATACAATGTCCATAGCTCCTCGACCAACTCCTCTGTCGTGAAATACCCGGCCCGAAGCGGAATGCCTTGTTCCCGCAAGCGGCTGCCCATTTTCACGGCAAACGGCAAATCAAGACCGATGCGCTCGAGTTTGCTGCCGAGCCGGAAAATGTGTTCCGGCGCTCCTTCTGCCATGACTTCGCCTTTGTTCATGACGATGATGCGGTCTGCCTTCGCCGCTTCTTCCAAATCATGGGTGATCGACAACACCGTAATGCGCTGCTGGCAGTTCAAACGGCGAACCGTCTCAAGCACTTCTTCCCTTCCGCGCGGGTCAAGCATCGATGTCGCCTCGTCCAAAATGATCATATCGGGGCGGAGCGCCAAAATGCCGGCAATGGCGACACGCTGCTTTTGTCCGCCGGACAGCCGGTGCGGCTCATGGTGGAGAAACGGCTCCATATGGACTTGACGGATAGCTTCGCGGATGCGCTCGACCATTTCAGCGCGCGGGATGCCGTTGTTTTCCAGGGCAAAAGCGATGTCGTCTTCGACGGTCGCGCCGACAAATTGGTTGTCGGGGTTTTGGAACACCATGCCGACGCGGCGGCGCACCTCCCAAACGGTCGTATCATCCAACAGGCAACCAAACAGGCGAATGGCGCCCCGCTCCGGCCGAAGCAAGCCGATCAACATTCGCGCGATGGTCGATTTGCCGGACCCGTTATGGCCGACGATCGCCAGCCACTCCCCGCGCTCAGCTATGAAGCTGACGTTTTGCACCGCATAGTCGGATTGATTGGGATAGCGGAAGGATACTCCCTCGATCGACAAGATTGGTTCGGCCATGATCGTTTCCCCTTGCGTCGCCGCGTTGCAAATGCGGCCTATGAATAGTAAACAAAAAAAGGGCATAGTCCAGTTCAAACGAAACTGTCTCGCCCTTGTGGAAATGAAACCGTTACACGAGTTCGATAATGACCATCGGCGCCCCGTCACCGCGGCGAGGACCAAGTTTCATAATGCGTGTATAGCCGCCTTGGCGATCTTGGTAGCGCGGCGCAATGTCGCTGAACAGCTTTTGCAGCGCATCTTGACCGGTCTCGCTGTTGGCGACCTCTTTGCGGATGAACGCCGCTGCTTGGCGGCGCGCATGCAAATCGCCGCGTTTGCCGAGCGTAATCATTTTTTCCATGACCGAGCGCAATTCTTTCGCCCGTGCTTCCGTCGTTTCGATGCGTTCATTGATGATTAAGTCCGTTGCCAAGTCGCGAAGCAACGCTTTTCGCTGCGAAGTCGTGCGTCCTAATTTTCTGTACGACATCAAATGTCCCTCCCTTTTAAAGTGATGTATTCCTCATTGTTGTCGCAATGAAAATGATAGGGTGAAAGCGCGTTTCTTCCCTGCCAAAAGAGGCCAGCGCTTAGTCGTCTTTGCGCAGGCTGAGGCCGAGCTCAGCCAGCTTCGCTTTCACTTCCTCAAGCGACTTGCGGCCGAGGTTGCGCACTTTCATCATATCTTCTTCCGTTTTTTGCGTCAGCTCCTGAACGGTGTTGATGCCGGCCCGCTTCAAGCAGTTGTAGGAACGAACCGAAAGATCGAGTTCCTCGATCGTCATTTCGAGCACTTTTTCTTTTTGGTCGTCCTCTTTCTCGACCATGATCTCCGCATTTTGCGCCTCGTCTGTCAGGCCGACAAAAATGTTTAGGTGCTCCGTTAAAATTTTCGCTCCAAGGGAAATGGCCTCTTTCGGTCCGATGCTTCCGTCCGTCCACACATCAATTGTCAATTTGTCATAGTCCGTCACTTGGCCAACCCTTGTATTCTCAACTTGATAAGAAACTCGGGAGACCGGCGTATAAATGGAATCGATTGGAATGACGCCGATGGGCTGGTCTTCGCGCTTGTTTGCCTCAGCCGGGACATATCCACGCCCCCGCTTGGCGGTCATGCGCATGCGCAGGCGGCCGCCTTCCGCCAGCGTCGCGATATGAAGGTCCGGGTTTAAAATTTCTACATCGCTGTCGTGAGTGATATCGGCAGCCGTGACAACTCCTTCACCCTGCACATCAATTTCCAACGTTTTCTCTTCATCCGAATAAATTTTCAACGCTAGTTTTTTGATATTCAAAATGATGGCTGTCACATCTTCAACGACGCCGTCAATCGTTGAAAACTCATGCAAGACGCCGTCGATTTGCACCGATGTTACAGCTGCACCAGGGAGTGAAGACAATAGGATACGACGCAAGGAGTTCCCTAAAGTTGTACCATATCCACGCTCAAGCGGTTCGACGACGAATTTGCCGTATTTGGCATCTTCGCTCAGTTCGACCGTTTCAATTTTCGGCTTTTCAATTTCAATCATCGATTATTATACCCTCCTTCAAAACGTCGAGACCCCGATCAAATGGCACACGCCTACCAACATTCCCCCATGAATCTCTCTACACTTGCCTGCCATGGTCTTTATCATATCCCATTATTGACAACGGTGCAAATTCTATACAGGGGCGTTACACACGGCGACGTTTTGGCGGACGGCATCCATTGTGTGGGATTGGAGTTACGTCTTTGATCGCCGTAATTTCCAACCCGGCTGCTTGCAGGGCACGGATCGCTGCCTCACGGCCAGCCCCAGGACCTTTGACGTTCACTTCGACCGTTTTCATGCCGTGTTCCATCGACGCTTTCGCTGCTGCTTCAGCCGCCATTTGCGCCGCAAACGGCGTCGACTTGCGCGAACCTTTGAATCCCAGCGAACCGGCGCTCGCCCAGGCAATGGCGTTGCCATGAACGTCCGTAATCGTCACGATCGTGTTGTTGAACGTTGAACGAATATGGGCGATGCCTGTATCAATATTTTTTCTTACCCGGCGTTTGCGAGTGTTTGTTCTACGTGCCATTCGTCAAATGACCTCCTTTGCGTAATTATTTTTTCTTGTTCGCTACCGTACGGCGCGGACCTTTGCGCGTGCGAGCGTTGTTTTTCGTGTTTTGGCCGCGAACCGGCAACCCGCGGCGATGGCGAAGACCGCGATAGCAGCCAATCTCCATCAAACGTTTAATGTTTAACGATACTTCCCGGCGCAAATCGCCTTCTACTTTTAAGCGGCCGACGATTTCGCGAATGCGGCTAAGCTCTTCTTCCGTTAAGTCCCGAACGCGTGTGTCTTCCGATACGCCAGCTTCTTTTAAGATTTTTTGTGCGGTCGGTTTGCCGATCCCATAAATATATGTTAACGAAATGACTACTCGTTTATCACGCGGAATATCGACACCTGCAATGCGTGCCATATGATACACCTCCTTAGAAATTACCCTTGGCGTTGTTTATGCTTCGGATTTTCGCAAATGACCATGACTTTGCCGCGTCTGCGAATAACTTTGCACTTTTCGCAAATCGGTTTGACAGATGGTCTTACTTTCATGTCGTTTACCTCCCTATGAAACGGAGTGCATTCCTTTATTTATACCGATACGTAATTCGTCCACGCGTCAAATCGTACGGCGACAGCTCCACCGTCACTCGGTCGCCAGGCAAAATGCGGATGAAGTGCATGCGGATTTTGCCGGACACATGGGCCAACACCGTATGCCCATTTTCTAATTCTACACGAAACATCGCATTTGGCAATGTTTCTATGACGGTGCCTTCCACTTCAATTACATCGTCTTTAGCCATGGAGCGGCTCTCCCTCCTTCGAATGAGTAACATTGTGTTACGCAAAACCGAACGTGATGTCCATAGGGATCAAGAAGGCGATCGCGCCTCCCCCTTATGAAGCGGAGGAACCCATTTCAGAAAGGGTTAAAATTTCATAACCATTTTCCGTAATGACAATCGTATGTTCAAAATGGGCGCACCGTTTTCCATCCGCTGTGACGACAGTCCAATCGTCAGCCAATGTTTTCACATAGCGGCTGCCGGCAATAACCATCGGCTCAATGCACAGCGCCATTCCCGGCCGCAAAATCGGTCCTTTGTTCGGCGGCCCATAATGCGGGATTTGTGGGTCTTCATGTAAGTGTTGACCAATTCCGTGCCCGACATACTCGCGGACAACGGAAAAGTGGTGCGCTTCGACATACGTTTGAATCGCGTGGGAGATGTTCGTCAAACGGGCGCCCGGCTTCGCCTCGGCAAGCCCGACGTACAGTGATTGCTCCGTCACGTCAAGCAGCCGCTTCGTCTCGGCGTCGATATCCCCAACCGGATACGTCCAGGCCGAGTCGGCATGATAGCCTTCATACTGCGCGCCGACATCGATCGTAATAATATCGCCGTCTTGCAGCACGCGGTCGCCGGGAATCCCGTGCACGAGCTCCTCATTCACCGAGGCGCAAATGCTTCCCGGAAATCCTTGATATCCTTTAAACGACGGAATGGCGCCATGGGAACGAATCACTTCCTCCGCGATGGCGTCCAGTTCCTTTGTCGTGATTCCCGGGCGAATGTGCTTTTGCAATTCTTTCAACGTAAGGGAAACGATTTTTCCCGCCTCGCGCATCAAAGCAATTTCCTGCGCGGTTTTGCAGCGAATCATCGAGCAAGTCCCCCGAGCAATTCACGAATATCCGCAAACACCTTTTCCATTTCCTGTTCACCGTTAATGTGGCGCAAATAGCCTTTTTGCTCGTAAAAATCAAGGAGCGGTTTCATTTGTTTCATATTCACTTCAAGCCGGTTGGCCACTGTTGCTTCATTATCATCGGCGCGCTGGTACAGCTCGCCGCCGCACTTATCGCATACGCCTGGTTTAGCCGGCGGATGAAAGACGAGATGGTACGTTGCTCCGCAATTGCGGCAAATGCGTCTGCCGGTCAAGCGTTCCATTAAGATCTCTTGACGAACGTCGATATGGATGACATAGTCAAGCTTGCGCCCGATTTCCGCCAACATTGTTTCGAGCGCTTCCGCCTGAGGAACCGTGCGCGGAAATCCATCGAGCAAAAAGCCGTTTTGGCAATCTTCTTTGCTCAACCGCTCACGGACGATGCCGATCGTCACTTCATCCGGCACGAGATCGCCGCGATCCATATACTGCTTCGCCTGCAGCCCTAACGGCGTCCCTTCATTGATCGCCGCTCGAAACATATCGCCCGTTGAAATATGCGGAATTCCGTAAGCCTCGACAATTTTCTCGGCTTGCGTGCCTTTGCCGGCACCCGGTAGCCCCATCAGCACTAAATTCATCCTAACTCCCCCTATCGGCAAGAGACGTCCGCTCTTGCCTTCTTTACTTGATGAATCCGCGGTAATGGCGTTTCACCAACTGGCTCTCAAGCTGTTTCATCGTCTCAAGCGCCACGCCGACGACAATGAGCAAGCTCGTGCCGCCGATTCGTGCGGAAGGCGGCAAGTTGGCAAAGTTCACAAAGAACACCGGCAGCACAGCAACGACCGCCAAAAAGATTGATCCGACCAGCGTTAGCCGGTATAAAATTCTCGTCACGTACTCTTGTGTATTTTTTCCAGGACGAATGCCCGGGATATAGCCGCCTTGCTTTTTCAAATTGTCCGCCATTTGCTCCGGATTGACTTGAACAAACGCATAAAAGTACGTAAACGCGATAATGAGCACGACATAAATGGTCATCCCGACCGGATGAGTATAGTCAAACGTTCGGCGAATCCACAATGTTACATCATTCGTGCCAAAAAACGATGCAATCGTCGGTGGTGCAATCAAAAACGACACGGCGAAAATGACCGGAATGACTCCCGCCGGATTCACTTTGAGCGGCAAATGGGTGGAATGGCCGCCAACTGGGCTTCGACCCTCAAGCCGCTTCGCATATTGAATCGGAATTTTCCGGAACGCCTGCTGAATGTAGATGACGCCGACAATGACGGCGACGACCGCCAGCGCGACGAGCAGGAGCCGGATGATGCGCAAAAACAAATCTTCCCCGACATTTTCGAACTGTTGCGCATAAATCTGATTAAGAACCGTCGGAATGCCCGAGACGATCCCGGCAAAAATAATGATCGAAATGCCGTTGCCGACGCCTTTTGCGGTGATCTGCTCGCCGAGCCACATTAAAAATGCCGTGCCGGCAGTCAAGACAACCGCAATCAGCAAATACGTGCCGATGCCCGGATTTTTGATCAACATCCCCCCGGCTAAATTGTTAAAGCCGTACGACATGCCAATCGCCTGGATAAACCCGAGCACGACCGTGAAATAGCGGGTAAACTGAGCTAATTTACGCCGGCCAACCTCGCCTTGCTTCGACCACTCCGTAAATTTCGGAACGACGTCCATTTGCAGCAACTGAACGATAATCGATGCCGTAATGTAGGGCATCACGCCCATCGCAAAGATTGAAAAGTTTTGCAACGCCCCGCCGCCAAAAATGTTCAGGACGCCGAATGCATTCAATTCATCTTGCACTTTCAACACATCCGTGTTCACGCCTGGAACGGGGATGAATGTTCCAATGCGGAACACAATCAGCATAAGAAGAGTGAAAATGATTTTGTTTCGAATATCACTGACGCGCATAAAGTTGGAGATTGTCCGAAACATTAAATCACCTCAGTTTTACCGCCAGCCGCTTCAATGGCCTCTTTCGCCGATGCCGAGAACTTATGCGCTTTAACCGTCAGTTTTTTCTCGATTTGGCCTTTGCCTAAAATTTTCACACCCGATTTCAGCTTGCTGATGACGCCCGTTTCAAGGAGCAATTCCGGCGTCACTTCCGTTCCGTCTTCAAAACGGTTCAGTTTTTCTAAATTCACAACGGCGTATTCTTTCCGGTTGATGTTCGTAAACCCGCGTTTTGGCAAACGGCGGAACAGCGGCGTTTGTCCCCCTTCAAACCCAAGGCGAACTCCTCCACCCGAGCGGGCATTTTGACCTTTTTGACCACGACCGGACGTTTTGCCGTTGCCCGAACCGATCCCGCGGCCGACGCGGACCGCTTTCTTCCGGGATCCCGGCGCTGGTTGCAGTTCATGAAGTTTCATGGCGAAGCACCTCCTTATGATCTCATTATTCCTCGATTTCTTTGACTTTGACAAGGTGAGCCACTTTGTTGATCATCCCGCGGATCGCAGGGTTGTCGTTATGGACGACCGTTTGGTGCATTTTCCGCAGGCCGAGCGTTCTGACAGTAACGCGTTGGTCTTCCGGACGGCCAATCACGCTGCGCGTGAGGGTAATCGCCAGTTTTCTCGCCATGATCGTTCCCTCCTTATCCTAACAGTTCCTCGACTGTTTTGCCGCGCAATCTCGCTACGTCTTCGGCGCGTTTTAATTGTTTCAGCCCATCAAACGTTGCGCGCACCATGTTGATTGGCGTGTTCGAACCGATCGATTTCGACAAAATGTCGCTGATGCCCGCCAGTTCCAATACAGCACGCGCCGGACCGCCGGCGATGACCCCGGTACCTTCGGAAGCTGGTTTCAAAATGATTTCTCCAGCGCCGAAATGGCCGATGACTTCATGCGGAATCGTCGTGCCGACAATCGGCACCTCAATCAAGTTTTTCTTCGCATCTTCAATCGCTTTGCGGATCGCTTCCGGAACTTCTTGCGCTTTTCCAGTGCCAAATCCAACATGGCCGTTTTTGTCGCCGACGACGACTAGAGCCGAAAAGCGCAGGCGACGTCCGCCTTTGACGACTTTTGCTACACGGTTGACCGCGACTACACGCTCTTCCAATTCAAGTTTGTTTGGATCGATACGACGCATCGTTGTCCCTCCTTTTTAATTAGAATTCCAAGCCGGCTTCGCGGGCGGCGTCTGCCAATGCTTTCACCCGTCCGTGATACAAATACCCGCCACGGTCGAACACGACTTTTTTAATGCCTTTTTCCAACGCTCGTTTGGCGACAAGTTCGCCGACTTTTTTCGCTGCCTCAATGTTGTTCGTCGAATCTAAACCGAATTCTTTATCCAGCGTCGAGGCGCTGACGATCGTTGACGATTTCGTATCGTCGATAATTTGCGCGTAAATATGTTTGTTCGAACGGAACACGCTCAACCGCGGACGTTCAGCCGTGCCAAAGATTTTTTTGCGGATGCGCGCGTGTCTTTTTTTCCGAACCGCGTTTCGGTCCACTTTCGTGATCATCGAATGTCACTCCTTTCGCTTCGCTATGCCGCGTTATTTACCAGTTTTGCCTTCTTTCAGGCGCACAAGTTCTCCTTCATAGCGGATGCCTTTGCCTTTATACGGCTCTGGCGGACGAACTGCGCGAATGTTGGCAGCCAGCTCGCCGACGCGCTGTTTGTCTGCCCCTTTGACGATGATTTTCGTTTGGGACGGCACTTCGATTTCAAGCCCTTCTTCCGGCTCGATTTCTACCGGATGAGAATAACCGACGCTCAATACGAGCTTTTTCCCTTGTTTCGACGCCCGGTACCCGACACCGACAAGTTCGAGCGCTTTTTCATAACCTTTTGAAACGCCTTCGACCATGTTGGCAAGTAAGCTGCGCGTCGTGCCATGAAGCGCGCGGTGATGTTTTTCATCGCTCGGGCGCGTAACGGTGATCACATTGCCCTCAACGGTGATCGTCATATCTGGATGGAACGTGCGGGTCAGTTCCCCTTTCGGCCCTTTGACCGTAACCGTGCTGCCGTTGACCGTAACGGTGACGCCGGCAGGAATTTCAATTGGTTTTTTGCCGACACGTGACATGTCAAAAACACCTCCATTCTTGAGCAAGTAGATTACCAAACGTAGGCGATTACTTCGCCGCCTGTGCCTTTTTGCCGTGCTTCTTTGTCTGTTAAGATGCCTTGCGACGTCGAAAGAATGGCAATTCCTAAGCCGTTTAAAACGCGCGGCACTTCATGGGCTTTGACGTAAACGCGCAACCCTGGTTTGCTGATGCGTTTCAGCCCGGTAATCACGCGTTCGTTGTTCGGGCCGTATTTCAAGAAGATGCGGAGAATGCCTTGTTTGTTGTCTTCGATATATTCAAAATCACGAATAAACCCTTCGCGCTTTAAAATTTCGGCGATTTCCCGCTTGATTTTCGAAGCCGGGACTTCGAGTTTTTCGTGACGCACCATGTTCGCATTGCGGATGCGAGTCAGCATATCAGCAATTGGATCTGTCATCACCATTATGTTTTACCTCCTTCCCAATCAATGGGTTGATTACCAGCTGGCTTTTTTGATGCCTGGAAGTTGACCTTTGTACGCCAGTTCACGGAAACAAATACGGCACAGTTTAAATTTGCGATAAACCGAGTGCGGGCGGCCGCAGCGCTCGCAGCGGGTGTACGCTCTCACTTTAAACTTCGGTGTCCGTTTTTGTTTCGCGATCATCGATTTTTTAGCCACGATTTCGCCTCCCTTGCGTCATGGGATTCATTATCTTTGGAATGGCATGCCGAGCAGCGCCAGCAGTTCACGAGCTTCTTCGTCCGTGTTGGCTGTGGTGACGATCACGATGTCCATGCCGCGCACTTTGTTTACTTTATCGTAATCGATCTCCGGGAAAATGAGCTGTTCTTTAATGCCGAGCGTATAGTTGCCGCGGCCGTCAAACGACTTTTTCGATACGCCGCGGAAGTCGCGCACGCGCGGAAGCGAGACCGAAATGAGCTTGTCAAGGAACTCATACATCCGTTCACCGCGCAATGTGACTTTCGCTCCGATCGGCATTCCTTGGCGAAGACGGAAGCCGGCGATCGATTTTTTTGCGCGCGTCACAACCGGGCGCTGGCCGGCGATCAACGTCAGCTCTTCCACGGCGCTGTCTAATGCTTTCGGGTTTTGCACCGCATCGCCGACACCCATGTTGATGACGATTTTTTCGATTTTTGGCACTTGCATGATCGATTTATAGTTGAACTTGCTCATGAGAGCAGGAACGACCTCTTTTACGTATTTCTCTTTCAGGCGGTTCATAAAAGTACCTCCTTTCCTGCGTCACGGTTATTTATCCAAAATCTCTCCGGATTTTTTCGCATAGCGCACTTTTTTGCCGTCGACAATTTTATAGCCGATGCGCGTCGGCTCACCCGTTTTCGGGTCGAGCGGCATGACTTTCGAGACGTGGATCGGCGCTTCTTTTTCAATGATGCCGCCTTGCGGGTTGGCTTGCGACGGTTTCGCGTGCTTTTTCACGATGTTGACGCCTTCAACGATGACGCGATTTTTCTTCGGAAACGCCGCTAGGATGACGCCTTGTTTGCCTTTGTCTTTGCCGGAGATTACTTGCACTTTATCGCCTTTTTTTACATGCATCGCATTCGCACCTCCTTGAAACGCTGTTCCGTTCCATTAAATAACTTCCGGAGCTAAAGAAATGATTTTCATGAAGTCTTTATCGCGCAATTCGCGGGCAACCGGCCCGAAAATCCGCGTGCCGCGCGGGCTTTTGTCGTCACGGATGATGACGCAGGCGTTTTCGTCAAAACGGATGTACGAGCCGTCTGGACGGCGCACCCCGCGTTTCGTACGAACAACAACCGCTTTAACGACTTGACCTTTTTTAACAACGCCACCTGGTGTCGCATCTTTGACCGTTGCCACAACAACGTCGCCGATGTTCGCATAGCGGCGGCCCGAACCTCCGAGCACTTTAATGACAAGCACTTCGCGTGCGCCAGAGTTATCAGCTACTTTCAAGCGAGATTCTTGTTGAATCATCGACGAAACCTCCTTTCGGAATTATCTCTCCGAACTAAGCGAAGAACGATTACAGAACAACCGCTTTTTCGATGACTTCCACTAAGCGGAAGCGTTTCGTGGCCGACAGCGGGCGAGTTTCCATAATTTTCACAATATCGCCGACTTTGGCGATGTTGTGTTCATCATGCGCTTTGTATTTTTTCGAATATTTCACGCGTTTGCCGTACAGCGGATGTTTTTTGTACGTTTCGACCAGCACGGTGATCGTTTTGTCCATTTTGTCTGATACAACCCGTCCGACGTACACTTTGCGTTGATTGCGTTGGCTCATTTCACAAACCTCCTCTCAAACATTATTTATTGGCAGCGAGCTCACGTTCGCGAATGATCGTTTTCATGCGGGCGATGTCTTTGCGCACTTGGCGGATGCGCGCCGTGTTTTCCAATTGGCCTGTAGCCAGCTGGAAGCGGAGGTTGAACAACTCTTCTTTCAGCGCTTTGATTTTTTGTTCGATTTCGGCAGTGGTCAACTCACGGATTTCTTTCGCTTTCATTACGCTTCACCACCAGTTTCTTCACGTTTTACAAATTTGCATTTGATCGGAAGTTTGTGAGAAGCGAGACGCAATGCTTCACGTGCCACTTCCTCAGAAACACCGCCCACTTCAAACATCACTTTGCCCGGTTTGACAACGGCGACCCAGCCTTCCGGCGCCCCTTTACCGGAACCCATCCGCACTTCAAGCGGTTTTGCCGTATACGGTTTGGAAGGGAAAATGCGAATCCATACTTTCCCGCCCCGTCTCATGTAACGGGTCATCGCCCGACGGGCTGCTTCAATTTGCCGGTTCGTAATCCAAGCCGATTCCAATGCTTGCAACCCAAATTCACCGAAATGAACTTCTGTGCCGCCTTTCGCCCGGCCTTTCATCCGTCCGCGATGTTCACGGCGATATTTGACGCGTTTTGGCATTAACATAATTATTTTCCTCCTTCCTCAGCTTTTTTCTTAGTCGGAAGGACTTCCCCACGATAAATCCATACTTTCACGCCGATTTTTCCGTATGTCGTATCGGCTTCTGCCGTTCCATAGTCAATGTCAGCGCGCAACGTATGGAGTGGAACCGTCCCTTCGCTGTAATGTTCCGAACGAGCGATGTCAGCCCCGCCTAAACGGCCGGACACCATCGTTTTGATCCCTTTCGCCCCAGCGCGCATCGCACGTTGGATCGCTTGTTTTTGCGCCCGGCGGAACGATACGCGGTTTTCGAGCTGACGAGCGATATTTTCAGCGACAAGGCGCGCATCCAAGTCCGGTTTTTTGATTTCTACGATGTTGATATGGACGCGTTTGCCGGTCAATTGCGCGAGCGCTTTGCGGAGCGCTTCAACTTCCGAGCCGCCTTTCCCGATGACCATGCCCGGTTTGGCCGTATGGATCGTTACGTTGACGCGGTTGGCAGCCCGTTCAATCTCCACGCGGGAGACTGCCGCATCTTGCAGGCGTTTGTTAATGTATTCACGGATTTTCAAGTCTTCATGCAACAGATCTGCATAGTCTTTTTCCGCATACCATCTTGATTCCCAGTCACGAATGATGCCGATGCGCAGACCGATCGGGTTGACCTTTTGACCCACGGATTATCCCTCCTTCTTTTCTGAAACGACGATCGTAATATGGCTTGTGCGTTTGTTAATGGCGCTTGCCCGGCCCATTGCGCGCGGACGGAAACGTTTCAGCGTCGGGCCTTCGTCGACGTACGCTTGCGTGATCACCAAGTTGTTGACGTCCATATCATAGTTGTGTTCAGCGTTAGCGACTGCCGATTTCAATACTTTTTCAATGATCGGGGAAGCGGCTTTTGGCGTATGGCGCAAAATGGCGAACGCTTCGCCAACTTCTTTCCCGCGAATCAAGTCAATGACTAAGCGCGCTTTACGAGGAGCGATGCGAACGGTTCTCGCAACAGCTTTAGCTTGCATATCTAGAACCTCCTCTCATTACCGTTTCGTTTTCTTGTCATCGCCGGCATGGCCGCGGAACGTGCGTGTCGGCGCAAATTCACCGAGTTTGTGCCCGACCATGTCTTCTGTGATGTAGACCGGAACGTGCTTGCGGCCGTCGTACACCGCGATCGTATGCCCGACAAACTGCGGGAAGATCGTTGAACGGCGAGACCATGTTTTAATCACTTGTTTTTGCCCAGTTGCATTCAGTTTTTCGATTTTTTTCATCAAATGCTCATCGCAAAACGGACCTTTTTTCAAGCTGCGACCCATAAGTGAACCTCCCTTCTGAATTGCGCTCGTTCATTATTTCTTACGGCGACGGATGATGAATTTATCCGATTTGTTTTTCTTCTTGCGCGTTTTGTAACCAAGCGTCGGTTTGCCCCATGGCGTCATCGGCGACTTGCGTCCGATTGGCGCTTTCCCTTCACCACCGCCGTGCGGATGGTCAACTGGGTTCATTACCGAACCGCGAACCGTCGGACGAATCCCCAACCAGCGGGCGCGCCCTGCTTTCCCAATGTTGACAAGTTCGTGCTGCTCGTTCCCGACTTCACCAACCGTTGCGCGGCATTTGCCTAAAATCATGCGCACTTCGCCGGAAGCTAAACGAACGATGACGTATTTGCCTTCTTTCCCGAGCACTTGCGCCGATGTGCCGGCTGCGCGCACCAATTGCCCGCCGCGGCCTGGTTTCAGCTCGATGTTGTGGACGAGCGTACCGACCGGGATGTTTTCAAGCGGTAACGCATTGCCGATTTTAATGTCCGCATCCGGACCCGACATGATTTCCATGCCGACTTTCAAGTTTTTCGGCGCAATGATGTAGCGTTTTTCACCGTCTGCATAGTTGATGAGCGCGATGTTGGCGGAACGGTTCGGATCGTACTCAATCGTAGCAACGCGTCCTGGAATTCCGTCTTTGTCGCGTTTAAAGTCGATAATTCGGTATTGACGTTTATGGCCGCCGCCTTGATGGCGCACCGTAATTTTCCCTTGGTTGTTGCGGCCTGCCTTTTTCTTTAACGGGGCAAGCAACGATTTTTCCGGCTGATCTGTCGTAATTTCCGAGAAATCAAGCACCGTCATGCCGCGACGGCCGTTCGATGTCGGTTTGTACTTTTTGATCGCCATCGGAATGTCCCTCCTTCGTCATGAATATTACACTTCAAACAGTTCGATTTCTTTGCTGTCCGGCGTCAGCGTTACGATCGCTTTGCGGCGGCGGTTCGTATAGCCGCTGTAACGGCCGACGCGTTTGAATTTCCCTTTATAGTTCATGATGTTCACTTTGGCGACTTTGACGCCGAAAATTTTCTCGACCGCGTCTTTCACTTCTGTCTTATTCGCCTTGACGTCGACCTCAAACGTATACTTTTTTTGCCCGATCAAGTTCATTGTATTTTCCGTGATGATGGGGCGCTTAATAATGTCGCGAGGGTCTTTCATTATGCAAGCACCTCCTCTACTTTCTCCACGGCCGCCTTCGTAATGACAAGTTTGTCATGGTTCAGCACATCGAGCACATTGATGCCGTTGGCGGCAACTACTTTCACGCCCGGGATGTTGCGCGCCGACAAATATACGTTCTCATTCAGCTCGTCGGTTACGATGAGCGCTTTCCGGTCAACCGAGAGGTTGTTTAAAATTTTCACCATTTCTTTCGTTTTCGGCGCTTCGAGCGTCAGCTGATCCAATACAACGATGTCGTTTTCAAGCACTTTCGAAGACAACGCCGATTTGATCGCTAAACGGCGAACTTTTTTCGGCAATTTGTAGCTGTAGCTGCGCGGAACCGGACCAAATACCGTACCGCCGCCACGCCATTGCGGAGCGCGAATGGAACCTTGGCGGGCGCGTCCTGTCCCTTTTTGGCGCCACGGTTTGCGGCCGCCGCCGCTCACTTCAGCGCGGTTTTTCGTTTTATGCGTTCCTTGGCGCATCGAGGCGCGTTGCATAATGACTGCTTCAAACAACACATATTTATTTGGTTCAATCCCAAAAACGGCGTCGTTCAACTCGATTTCGCCGACCGTCTGACCGTTTTGGTTGTATAATGCTACTTTTGGCATTACGTAGTTCCTCCTTTCCTGGCCGAATGTTATTTCGCCTTCTTCGCCGCTTTCACGGCGCTTTTGACGATGACTAAACCTTTTCTCGGACCTGGCACATTGCCTTTAATGAGCAGCAAATTGCGCTCTGGATCCACTTTGACGATTTTCAAGTTTTGGATCGTCACGCGCTCACCACCCATGCGGCCCGGCAAGTTTTTCGTTTTGAAAACGCGGTTCGGCGCGATGGACCCCATCGAACCCGGACGGCGATGGTAACGGGAACCGTGAGCCATTGGTCCGCGCGATTGGCCGTGGCGTTTGATTGCCCCTTGGAAGCCTTTCCCTTTCGAGATGCCCGTAACATCGACAATTTCGCCTTCGCTGAAGATGTCGACTTTCACTTCTTGACCTACTTCGTATTCATTAATGTTGGCGCCGCGGATTTCACGAATGAAGCGCTTAGGTGCCGTATTTGCTTTGGCAGCATGGCCAATTTGCGGTTTGTTGGCGCGTTTTTCGCTAATATCCTCAAAACCTAATTGAATCGCTTCGTAACCATCATTTTCGATCGTTTTCTTTTGCAAGACGACGTTCGGCGTCGCATGAATGACGGTTACCGGAATCAAATCGCCATTTTCCGCAAATATTTGCGTCATACCGATTTTTCTTCCTAAGATTCCTTTCGTCATATGTCACACCTCCCAGTCGATTAAAGTTTAATTTCAATGTCGACGCCCGACGGCAAATCCAAACGCATTAACGAATCAACCGTTTGTGGAGTCGGGTTGATGATGTCGATCAAACGTTTATGTGTCCGCATTTCGAATTGTTCACGGGAGTCTTTGTACTTATGAACAGCGCGCAAGATCGTATACACCGTTCTTTCCGTTGGCAGCGGGATCGGGCCCGATACTTTTGCCCCGGAACGTTTTGCGGTTTCCACAATTTTCTCCGCCGATTGGTCTAAAATTCGATGATCATAAGCTTTCAAACGAATGCGAATTTTTTCTTTTGCCATTTGGTTTTCCCTCCTTCTTCGCCTATTTTGAAAATAGACTTCTCCACAGAAATTTCCTGCACACCGCCGTGGCAAAGCGGCCGGGTGTGTCAGCAACCTTCCGCTTCATCGCAGTCAAAGACCAACATTTGATATTATACTGGTATGTAAGCGAGATTGCAAGTTATTTCTTCGCTTTTCCCACACTTTTTCATTATACATAGCTGCCACCTCGTTTTCAACACGATCGCCAAGTGGCGAAGGCTGGAAAAAATCGCGGCCGCGGCACCCGTGCCACACTGCCGTTGCCCGTTGATTCTTCATCTACGCTGCCCGGAAACTGATTTTCTTCATTAAATGTATTCAATCATGCATCGACAAAAAAGATGCCCATTGCTGGGCATCTCGGATCTAGAAGGTTGGTGAAAAACCGCGTTTTCTTCAAAATGGTTGTCATGAACGTGCGGAAGAGCTGTTGATCCATTAGCGAAAACTCCGCGGTCGGAGCGTTTTTCCGTTCAATCGCCGGCCTTCTAGGTCGCATAAGACGGCATCAAAAAAAGGATGTCCATTGCTGGACACCCTTTTTTGCCGCGATTACTCGATGATTTCCGATACAGAGCCAGCGCCAACCGTACGGCCGCCTTCGCGGATCGAGAATTTCGTGCCTTCTTCGATCGCGATCGGAGCGATCAGTTCAACCGTCATTTCAACGTTGTCGCCAGGCATAACCATTTCGACGCCTTCCGGAAGCGTGATGATGCCCGTTACGTCCGTCGTACGGAAGTAGAATTGCGGACGATAGTTCGAGAAGAACGGAGTATGGCGTCCGCCTTCCTCTTTCGTCAGAACGTAAACTTGCGCTTTGAATTTCGTGTGCGGCGTGATCGAGCCAGGTTTCGCCAATACTTGGCCGCGCTCAACTTCGTCGCGCGATACGCCGCGGAGAAGCGCACCGATGTTGTCGCCAGCTTCAGCTTGATCGAGAAGTTTGCGGAACATTTCTACGCCCGTAACGGTCGTCGTTTTCGGCTCATCCGACAGACCGATGATTTCAACCGGGTCGCCGACTTTCAACGTACCGCGTTCAACACGGCCCGTCGCAACCGTACCGCGGCCCGTGATCGAGAAGACATCCTCGATTGGCATCATGAACGGTTTGTCCACTTCACGTTGCGGCGTCGGGATGTATTCGTCAACCGCATTCATCAATTCAATGATTTTTTCTTCCCATTGCGGGTCGCCTTCGAGCGCTTTTAATGCCGAACCTTTGATGACCGGCACTTCATCGCCCGGGAAGTCGTATTCAGAGAGAAGATCGCGAACTTCCATTTCAACGAGTTCAAGCAACTCTTCGTCGTCCACCATGTCGCATTTGTTCAAGAATACAACGATGTACGGAACACCGACTTGGCGGGACAGAAGAATGTGTTCGCGCGTTTGCGGCATCGGACCGTCAGCAGCCGATACAACAAGGATCGCGCCGTCCATTTGCGCCGCGCCCGTGATCATGTTTTTGACGTAGTCCGCGTGGCCCGGGCAGTCAACGTGCGCATAGTGGCGAGCATCTGTTTCATACTCGACGTGCGCCGTCGAAATCGTAATCCCGCGTTCACGTTCTTCCGGAGCAGCGTCGATTTGGTCGTACGCTTTTGCTTCAGCTTTGCCTTGTTTGGCCAAAACCGTCGTGATCGCAGCTGTCAACGTCGTTTTCCCGTGGTCAACGTGGCCGATCGTGCCAATGTTGACGTGCGGTTTCGTGCGCTCAAATTTCGCTTTAGCCATGAGAGATATCCTCCTTAAAAGTAAGATATGAATTGATATGGTTAGGTAAAGTATTAGGATGCTTGGGAACAAAATGTTCCCAAGTCTTACTTACATAAGTATTTATAGCGAAACTAGCAAGAGAAATCAATTATTCGCCTTTATTTTTTTTGATAATTTCATCGGCGATGTTTTTCGGCACTTCTTCATAATGGTCAAACACCATCGAGAACGTTCCGCGCCCTTGCGTGTTCGAACGGAGCGATGTTGCATAACCGAACATTTCGGCCAGCGGCACCATGGCCCGAACGACTTGGGCGTTGCCGCGCGCTTCCATCCCTTCGATGCGCCCGCGGCGGGACGTAATGTCGCCCATGATGTCGCCGAGGTACTCTTCAGGGATGACGACTTCAACTTTCATGATCGGTTCCAAAAGAACCGGATCGCACTTCGTCGCGGCGTTTTTCAACGCCATGGAAGCAGCGATTTTGAACGCCATTTCGCTCGAGTCGACATCGTGGTACGATCCGTCGAACAGTTTCGCTTTAATGTCGACAACCGGATAGCCGGCTAAGACGCCGTTTTGCATCGCTTCTTCCAATCCCGCTTGGACGGCCGGCACATACTCTTTCGGGACAACCCCGCCGACGATGGCGTTCTCGAATTCGAAGCCTTTGCCGCGCTCGTTCGGCGAGAATTCGATCCAAACGTGGCCGTATTGACCGCGGCCGCCGGACTGGCGAATGAATTTGCCTTCGACTTGCGCCGATTTGCGGAACGTTTCGCGGTAGGCGACTTGCGGCGCCCCGACGTTCGCTTCGACTTTGAATTCACGGCGCATCCGGTCAACGATAATGTCAAGATGCAACTCGCCCATCCCAGAGATGATCGTTTGTCCCGTTTCCGGGTCGGTATGAGCGCGGAAAGTCGGGTCTTCTTCTTGCAGTTTTTGCAGCGCTTGGCTCATTTTGTCTTGGTCGGCTTTCGATTTCGGTTCGATCGCCACCGAAATGACCGGCTCTGGGAATTGCATCGACTCTAGAATGACAGGATGTTTCTCATCACATAGAGTATCGCCGGTCGTCGTATCTTTTAAACCTACCGCTGCGGCAATATCACCGGCATAGACTTTCGAAATTTCTTGGCGGTGGTTCGCATGCATTTGCAGCAGGCGGCCGATCCGTTCACGCTTCCCTTTCGTCGTATTCATGACGTATGAACCGGAATCAAGCGTCCCGGAGTAGACGCGAATGAACGTCAATTTTCCGACGTACGGGTCGGTCATGATTTTAAACGCCAAAGCAGCAAATGGAGCATCGTCGCTGGCTTCGCGCGTCACTTCTTCCTCGGTGTCCGGAACGACGCCGCGAATGGCCGGGATGTCAACCGGGGACGGCAAGTAGTCGACAACGCCGTCAAGAAGCAACTGAACGCCTTTGTTTTTGAATGCCGAGCCGCAGAAGACCGGGAAGAATTCAACGCTGATCGTCGCTTTGCGGATCGCCGCTTTCAGCTCTTCCGTCGTGATTTCTTCCCCTTCCAAATATTTCATCATCAGTTCTTCATCAAGCTCAGCGACCGCCTCAACGAGCTTGCCGTGATATTCTTCCGCCATCTCGCGGTACTCTTCCGGAATGTCAATGCGCTCAATGTTTTTGCCAAGCTCATCATGGTAATGGTACGCGCACATTTCAACCAGGTCGATAATGCCGGAGAATTGGTCTTCAGCACCGATCGGCAGCTGCACCGGATGGGCGTTCGCTTGCAGGCGGTCATGGAGCGTTTTCACCGAATACAAGAAATCGGCGCCGATTTTGTCCATTTTGTTGACAAACACAATCCGCGGGACGCCATATGTAGTCGCTTGGCGCCAAACGGTTTCCGTTTGCGGCTCAACGCCCGATTGCGCATCCAAGACCGTGATGGCTCCGTCCAATACGCGCAGCGAACGTTCCACCTCGACCGTAAAGTCGACGTGCCCAGGCGTGTCGATGATGTTGATGCGATGGCCTTTCCATTGCGCCGTTGTCGCCGCCGACGTGATCGTAATTCCGCGTTCCTGTTCTTGCTCCATCCAGTCCATCGTGGCTGCGCCTTCGTGCACTTCTCCGATTTTATGAACGCGGCCGGTATAGAACAAGATCCGTTCGGTCGTCGTCGTTTTCCCGGCGTCAATGTGCGCCATAATTCCTATGTTGCGAGTCTTTTCTAAGGAGAACTCTCTTGCCATAGCGGTTATTTTCTCCTTCCTTCAAAATAAAATAGTAGATGGCGCCGCCATCTATGGCGCGATCCTTTGCCTTGAAAGCGTCCGGCGTACAGCCAAAAAAACGCAATATATGTAGGAAGATAGGTGAACAGGCAACCGCAGTGCCTTCTCACCTATTTCCTTCAAGCGGCGCTCCTTACCAGCGGTAGTGGGCAAACGCTCTGTTCGCTTCCGCCATTTTATGCGTATCTTCGCGTTTTTTCACTGCTGCACCTGTGTTGTTGGCAGCGTCCATAATTTCGTTCGCCAAGCGTTCTTCCATCGTTTTTTCATTGCGAAGGCGAGCGTATTGCACAAGCCAGCGCAAACCGAGCGAAACGCGGCGGTCCGGACGGACCTCAACCGGAACTTGGTAGTTCGCCCCGCCGACGCGGCGAGCGCGCACTTCCAACACCGGCATGACGTTTTTCAGCGCTTGCTCAAACACTTCCATTGGATCTTTACCCGTGCGCTCACGGATCATATCAAAAGCGGTATAAAGAATTTTTTGTGCTTTCGATTTTTTGCCGTCGATCATAATTTTATTGATCAAACGGGTGACAAGCTTCGAATTGTAAATCGGATCCGGCAGTACGTCACGTTTAGCAACAGGGCCTCTACGTGGCATAGTGTTTCCTCCCTTCAGGAAAACATTCTCTTCATTTCATTATTTTTTCGCTGCTTTTGGTTTTTTCGCACCGTATTTCGAACGGCCTTGCATCCGGTTCGCTACGCCGGCAGCATCCAATGCGCCGCGGATGATGTGGTAGCGCACCCCTGGCAAGTCTTTGACACGTCCGCCGCGGATGAGCACAACGCTGTGTTCTTGCAAGTTGTGACCGATCCCCGGGATGTACGCCGTGACTTCAATCCCGTTTGTCAGGCGGACACGGGCGTATTTCCGCAGCGCCGAGTTCGGTTTTTTCGGCGTCATCGTGCCGACACGCGTGCAGACGCCGCGTTTTTGCGGAGACGAAACGTTCGTTTGTTCTTTTTTGAAGCTATTGTACCCTTTGTTCAACGCAGGGGATTTCGATTTCACAACTTTTTTCTCGCGTCCTTTGCGGACCAATTGGTTGATTGTAGGCATGAAAAGATCCTCCTTTCACATGTATCGTTTAAGCCCACATATCCAGGTGGTTCATCGTTTATGCAAATAAAGGTTTTAAAGAGAAAAGGTAAAGCGTTAACGAAGGATCGCCACCGCGGCCGCGCCGACTTGGATTTTGCACGCCTTGCCAAGCTTTTTCATCGAATCGACTTTTGTGACCGGCACGTTCGCCTCATTGGCGGCGGCAGTCACTTTCTCGATGATCGGCAAGTCGGCATCCTCCGCTACGATCACTTCTGCTGCTCTCCCTTCCTTTAAAGCCCTTATCGTTTGTTTGGTTCCAATCACGATTTTCCCAGCCTGTAATACTTTTTCATAAGACATGTAACATATCCTCCAAAGTACCAGGTTGTTGGAACACCTTTATTAGACTACCATTTTCTTTGCCGATTGTCAACCGGATTTTTTATTTGGCAATGGCCGGCCAAGGACACCCTAGCCGGCCATCCTGCTTGCTCTATTTGGACGGCACTGTGTCGCCAGCCGTTTCTTTTTTGACGGCCGGCTTCACTTTGCGGTAGCGGGCCATGCCTGTTCCGGCCGGGACGAGCTTGCCGATAATGACGTTTTCTTTTAAGCCGAGCAACTCATCCCGTTTTCCTTTGATCGCCGCGTCGGTCAAGACGCGCGTTGTTTCTTGGAACGAGGCGGCCGACAAGAACGAGTCTGTCTCAAGCGACGCTTTCGTAATGCCAAGCAGCACTTGGCGGGCCGTCGCCGGCCGTTTCCCTTCGCGAAGCGCTTGAGCGTTGACATCCGTAAACTGATGGACGTCCAACAGCGTGCCCGGCAGCACATCGGTATCGCCGGCATCGATAACGCGCACTTTACGCAGCATTTGCCGCACCATGACCTCGATGTGCTTATCGCTGATTTCCACCCCTTGCATCCGGTACACTTTTTGCACTTCACGGAGCAAGTACTCTTGAACGGATGTAATATCGCGCACGCGCAACAGCTGCTTCGGGTCGACCGAGCCTTCTGTCAGCTCTTGGCCGCGCTCGACGCGCTGCCCCTCTTCGACTTTCAGCCGCGCGTTGTACGGCGCTACATACGTGCGCGTTTCCACCTCGCTTTGCACGACGATTTCGTATTGGTTGTCGCGCGTTTCGTTAATCGAAATGACCGTGCCGTCAATTTCGGAGATGACCGCTTGCCCTTTCGGGTTGCGCGCTTCAAACAGCTCTTGCACCCGCGGCAAACCTTGGGTGATATCGTCGCCAGCGACGCCGCCTGTATGGAACGTGCGCATCGTCAGCTGCGTGCCCGGCTCGCCGATCGATTGAGCGGCGATAATGCCGACCGCTTCGCCGACTTCGACGTCCATGCCGGTCGCCATGTTGCGGCCGTAACATTTTTTGCAGACGCCATGGCGCGTGTTGCAGGCAAAGACGGAACGAATCCATACTTCCGTAATGCCGGCTTTAATGATTTCATTGGCGATATCTTCGGTGATCATCTCATCTTTGCGGACGATCACTTCACCCGTTTCCGGATGGCGCACCGTTTTATGAGCATAGCGGCCGACAAGCCGTTCTTCGAGCTTGACGACGACTTCCGTGCCGTCTGTTAGCGCCCGTGCCAAAATGCCGCGGTCGGTGCCGCAATCTTCCTCTCGGACAATGACGTCTTGCGCCACGTCGACAAGACGCCGCGTGAGATAGCCCGAGTCGGCCGTTTTGAGCGCCGTATCCGCCAACCCTTTCCGCGCGCCGTGCGTCGAGATAAAGTACTCCAATACCGTCAAGCCTTCGCGGAACGACGACTTGATCGGCAGCTCGATGATCCGGCCGGCCGGGTTGGCCATCAAGCCGCGCATCCCGGCAAGCTGTGTAAAGTTCGACGCGTTCCCGCGCGCTCCGGAATCGCTCATCATAAAGATCGGGTTGCGCTTATCAAGCGATTTCATCAACCGGTCTTGAATTTTGTCCTTCGCC
The DNA here is from genome assembly GCF_001544315.1 of Geobacillus jurassicus NBRC 107829. Lineage (GTDB taxonomy): Bacteria > Bacillota > Bacilli > Bacillales > Anoxybacillaceae > Geobacillus > Geobacillus jurassicus. Next base: position 6,222 of record NZ_BCQG01000036.1, on the reverse strand, counting down.
GCGCTCCAGATGGAAATGACGCGCTCGTACCGTTCTTCGTCGGTGATCAAGCCGCGGCGGAACTGTCTCAAAACCGTATCGACTTTCGCTTGCGCTTCATCCAAAATTTCTTGTTTTTCCGGCAGAACGACGATATCGGCCACGCCGATCGTGATGCCGGCCTTCGTCGAATATTGGAAGCCGAGGTCTTTCATGCGGTCGAGCATCTTCGACGTTTCGGTGATTTTGAACCGCTTGAACACTTCGGCGATAATTTGTCCGAGCACTTTTTTCTTAAACGGCGGAACAAGCTCGCGTTTGCGAATCTCTTCGCGCACGTTGACCCCTTTGTCAAGGAAGTACTTGTCCGGCGTCCGCCCTTCGATGTTTTCTGTCGTCGGCTCATTGATGTACGGGAACGAATTGGGCAAAATTTCATTGAAAATGAGCTTCCCGACGGTCGTAAGCAACAGTTTGTTGTTTTGCTCTTCGGTAAACGTTTCGTTTTTCAGCGAGCCGGCGTGAACAGCAATGCGCGAATGGAGATGGACGTAGCCATTATGGTAGGCAAGCAGCGCCTCGTCAGTGTCTTTGAACACCATGCCTTCGCCGATGGCTCCTTCGCGCTCCATCGTCAAGTAGTAGTTGCCCAACACCATGTCTTGTGACGGCGTCACGACTGGCTTCCCGTCTTTCGGGTTCAAAATGTTTTGCGCCGCGAGCATCAACAAGCGCGCTTCGGCTTGCGCCTCAGCCGACAGCGGCACGTGCACCGCCATTTGGTCGCCGTCAAAGTCCGCGTTGTACGCCGTGCAAACGAGCGGATGGAGACGAATCGCCCGCCCTTCCACAAGCGTCGGCTCAAACGCCTGAATGCCGAGACGATGCAGCGTCGGGGCGCGGTTTAACAGCACTGGATGTTCTTTAATGACATCTTCAAGTACATCCCATACTTCCGGATGGACGCGCTCGATTTTCCGTTTCGCGCTTTTAATGTTGTGCGCCAACCCCCGCTCCACGAGCTCCTTCATAACGAACGGCTTGAACAGCTCAAGCGCCATTTCTTTCGGCAGCCCGCATTGATACATTTTCAAGTTCGGGCCGACGACAATGACGGAGCGGCCGGAATAGTCGACACGTTTGCCGAGCAAGTTTTGCCGGAAGCGCCCTTGCTTCCCTTTCAGCATGTGGGAAAGCGATTTTAACGGACGGTTCCCCGGCCCCGTCACCGGACGGCCGCGGCGGCCGTTGTCAATTAAGGCGTCGACTGCTTCTTGCAACATCCGCTTTTCGTTTTGAACAATGATGTTCGGTGCGCCAAGGTCAAGCAGCCGTTTCAGCCGGTTGTTGCGGTTGATGACGCGGCGGTATAAATCGTTCAAGTCCGATGTCGCAAACCGCCCGCCGTCAAGCTGAACCATCGGGCGCAACTCCGGCGGAATGACCGGCAACACATCAAGCACCATCCAAGCCGGGTCGTTCCCCGAGCTGCGGAACGCTTCAAGCACTTCAAGCCGCTTGATAATGCGGGCGCGCCGTTGCCCTTGCGCCGTTTTCAGCTCTTCTTTCAGCGTGGCCACTTCTTTATCCAAATCGATGTCTTGGAGCAGCTTTTTGATCGCCTCCGCTCCCATCAATGCTTGGAACGATTGGCCGTATTTCTCGCGATAGGCGCGGTATTCTTTTTCCGACAGCAGCTGTTTTTTCTCAAGCGGCGTATCGCCCGGGTCGGTTACGACATAGGAAGCAAAATAAATGACTTCTTCGAGCGCCCGCGGCGACATGTCAAGGACAAGCCCCATCCGGCTCGGGATGCCTTTGAAATACCAAATGTGCGAAACCGGGGCAGCGAGCTCAATATGGCCCATCCGTTCGCGGCGGACTTTCGAGCGCGTCACTTCGACGCCGCAACGGTCACAGACGACGCCTTTGTAGCGAACGCGTTTATATTTGCCGCAATGGCACTCCCAGTCTTTCGTCGGACCGAAAATGCGCTCGCAAAACAAACCGTCTTTTTCCGGCTTTAACGTCCGATAGTTGATTGTCTCCGGCTTTTTGACCTCGCCATACGACCAAGAACGAATTTTCTCCGGGGAAGCGAGCCCAATTTTCATGTACTCAAACTTATTGACATCTAGCAAGGGGTATACCTCCCTTTTTGATCCGTCGGTTTTGCTGTCGTCCGTTCGCTGGAGCGGCCAACGGCGGGGAAACACTCCCCGCCTGGCCGTCATTGTCGGTTTACTCTTTCGTCACCGCATCTTTTTCTTCGCCGGCTTCTTCCCGTTCAGCCGGTTTGACGTCCACCATGATGGCATCCGGCGCATGGTCGTCGTCATCGTCAAAGTTTTCCATGTTCACTTCCTGTTCATCGCTCGTCAAAATCGTGACGTCCATACCCAAGCTTTGCAGCTCTTTGATCAACACTTTAAACGACTCCGGCACACCCGGCTCCGGAATGTTTTCCCCTTTGACGATGGCTTCGTACGTTTTGACGCGGCCGACGACGTCGTCGGACTTGACGGTCAAAATTTCTTGCAGCGTGTACGCTGCTCCGTACGCCTCAAGCGCCCATACTTCCATCTCACCAAAGCGCTGGCCGCCGAACTGCGCCTTGCCGCCGAGCGGTTGCTGGGTGACAAGCGAGTACGGGCCGGTGGAACGAGCATGAAGCTTGTCGTCGACCATGTGGGCGAGCTTGATCATGTACATGATCCCAACCGACACGCGGTTGTCAAACGGTTCACCCGTTCGGCCGTCATACAGCACCGTTTTCGCGTCGCGCGCTAGACCTGCCTCTTCGAGGATGTTCCAAACATCCTCCTCCGTCGCCCCGTCAAAAACCGGGGAAGCGATGTGCAAGCCGAGCTTTTTCGCCGCCATGCCCAAGTGCAGCTCAAATACTTGCCCGATGTTCATCCGCGACGGAACGCCAAGCGGGTTCAACATGATGTCAATCGGCGTGCCATCCGGTAAGAACGGCATATCTTCCTCCGGCAAAATGCGGGAAATAACCCCTTTGTTCCCGTGGCGGCCTGCCATTTTGTCGCCCTCGGAAATTTTCCGCTTTTGCACAATATAGACGCGCACAAGCTGGTTGACGCCTGGCGGAAGTTCATCGCCGTCTTCGCGGTTGAACACTTTGACATCAAGAACGATGCCGCCGCCGCCGTGCGGGACGCGCAACGACGTATCGCGCACCTCGCGCGCCTTTTCGCCGAAGATGGCGTGCAACAGCCGCTCTTCCGCCGTCAGCTCGGTCATTCCTTTCGGCGTCACTTTGCCGACGAGCAAGTCGCCGTCTTTCACTTCTGCGCCGATGCGGACGATGCCGCGTTCATCCAAGTTTTTCAGCGCATCCTCTCCGACGTTCGGAATGTCGCGCGTAATTTCTTCCGGACCGAGCTTCGTATCACGCGATTCGGCTTCGTACTCTTCAATATGGATTGACGTATACACGTCTTCTTTGACGAGCCGTTCGCTCATGATGATCGCGTCTTCGTAGTTGTAGCCGTCCCATGTCATAAAGGCAACAAGCACGTTGCGGCCAAGCGCCAATTCGCCTTTATCCATCGACGGGCCATCGGCCAAAATTTCGCCCTTCTCAACGATATCGCCTTTTTTCACGATCGGCCGCTGGTTGTAGCATGTGCCTTGGTTCGAACGAACGAATTTCAGCAGCCGGTATTTATCTAAATCACCCTTGACTTCTTTGCCGTCCACTTCAATCAGCCGACGCACCCAAATCTCCTTCGCCTCGACGCGCTCGACGATGCCGCGGTGCTTGCAAATGACCGCTGCGCCCGAGTCTTTCGCCGAAACATACTCCATCCCCGTGCCGACGATCGGCGCTTCCGGTTCCAACAGCGGCACGGCTTGCCGCTGCATGTTCGCTCCCATCAAGGCGCGGTTTGAGTCGTCGTTTTCCAAAAATGGGATGCACGCCGTCGCTGCCGAGACGACTTGCTTCGGCGAAACGTCCATGTAGTCGACGCGGTCGCGCTTAACGACGATATTCTCGCCGCGGAAACGGGCGACAACGTTTTCTTCAAGGAACGTGCCGTCCTCCGCAAGCGGTACGTTCGCCTGCGCTACAACGTAATTGTCCTCTTCATCAGCTGTCAAATAATCGATGTGGTCCGTCACCCGTCCCGTTTCCGGATCGACGCGCCGGTACGGCGTTTCAATAAAGCCGAACTTGTTCACCTTCGCGTAAGTGGACAGCGAGTTGATGAGCCCGATGTTCGGACCTTCCGGCGTTTCGATCGGACACATCCGCCCATAGTGCGAATAATGGACGTCGCGCACCTCAAAACCAGCGCGCTCGCGCGTCAATCCGCCAGGGCCGAGCGCGGACAGGCGGCGCTTGTGCGTCAGCTCAGCGAGCGGGTTCGTTTGATCCATGAACTGTGACAGCTGCGAGCTGCCGAAAAACTCTTTGATCGCCGCGATCACTGGACGGATGTTGATGAGTTGCTGCGGCGTAATCGTGTTCGTATCTTGGATCGACATGCGCTCGCGCACGACGCGCTCCATGCGCGACAGACCGATGCGGAATTGGTTTTGCAGCAGCTCACCGACCGAACGGAGGCGGCGGTTGCCTAAATGGTCGATGTCATCCGTATCACCAACGCCGTGGAGCAAGTTGAAGAAATAGCTGATCGACGCAATGATGTCAGCCGGTGTAATATGTTTGACATCTTCGGCGATAAAGCCGTTGCTAATGACGTTAATCACTTTTTGGCCATCCGGGTCATTCGGGGCATAAATTTTGATCGTTTGCACCGAAATGTCCCCGTCCACCACCCCTTCGGCCGGACGGTACGTCTTTAGGCCGACACCTTTTTCCAAGTACGGAAGCAGGCGGTTCAGCGTCCGGCGGTCGATCATCGTTCCGGCTTCGGCGATGACTTCCCCCGTTTCCGGATCGGCGATCGTTTCCGCGAGCAGCTGATTGAACAAACGGTTTTTAATATGAAGTTTTTTGTTGATTTTATAGCGCCCTACGCTCGCCAAGTCATAGCGTTTTGGGTCAAAAAAGCGCGACGCCAGCAAATTTTTCGCGTTCTCCAGCGTCGGCGGCTCGCCCGGGCGAAGACGCTCGTAAATTTCAATCAACGCTTTTTCCGTGCTGTCGGTATTATCTTTTTCAAGCGTATTGCGCAAGTATTCGTTGTCGCCGAGCAGGTCGATGATTTCTTTATCGGAGCTGAACCCGAGCGCACGAAGAAGCACCGTAACCGGCAGTTTACGGGTGCGGTCGATGCGAACGTAAACGACGTCTTTCGCATCGGTTTCGTATTCAAGCCATGCGCCGCGGTTCGGGATCACTGTCGCCGAGTAGCCGCGTTTGCCGTTTTTATCAACTTTGTCGCTGTAATAAACGCTTGGTGAACGGACGAGCTGGGAAACGATGACGCGTTCCGCCCCGTTGATAATAAACGTTCCAGTTTCCGTCATGAGCGGAAAATCGCCCATAAACACGTCTTGTTCCTTCACTTCGCCCGTTTCTTTATTGATCAGGCGAACTTTGACGCGAAGCGGCGCCGCATATGTAACGTCGCGTTCTTTCGCCTCTTCGACCGTATATTTCGGCTCTCCTAGACTATAATCAATAAATTCAAGCGAGAGATTGCCGGAAAAGTCTTCAATCGGGGAAATTTCCCTGAACATTTCCCGCAGCCCTTCATCGAGAAACCATTGGTAGGAGGACGTTTGAATTTCGATCAAATTCGGCAATTCCAGCACTTCGCTGATGCGTGCGTAGCTTCTGCGTTGGCGGTGTCGCCCGTATTGAACTAGTCGGCCTGTCAAGAGTGATTCACCCCTCAAATGTAGACATTAGTGAAAACCGGAACCGGAACAGCGCCTTCCCCCGCCCCGCTCGGCAATCAATGCCGTCAAGGCGGCTTGGCCGCTCCGTCATTCCGGGGCAAAGCGCTAGGCATGCATGCGGCCGGCCCCCGCCATCCGGACGGAAACGGCTTCGTTTCGTGCACCGCCGTTTCATTTAGAGGATTTAACACGCTCCCGGCGCGAGGAAACCAGGCGTTGAACGGAGAAAAAAAGAAAATGGTTTCTATTCCAATAGAAAACCATATGGTTCGTTGCTTATTGATTTTATCATTGTTTCCATTTCATCCAAAATTATACATCATCCCCTCTATGCGGGAAATGTGCATATTTAGCATTTTATAATGCTACCACAATAAAAAAACGGTGTCAACATTTTTTCGCCTTTAG
>NZ_BCQG01000035.1 GCF_001544315.1 Geobacillus jurassicus NBRC 107829 | reverse complement strand
CACGTGCCATGGCGAATTTTTGAAACGGTGCATGAAAGGGAGATTCCCAAGCGCATGGAACGAGAAGAAGCTCGGCTCCATGGACGGCTAGGTATCTTGCTAATTCTGGAAAAGCTAAGTCCCAACAAATCATTAGACCAATGCGGCCGAGTTCTGTATCCACCAGCACCGGCTCGGCTCCCGAAGAAAACCAGTTTTTTTCGAAAGGAGTCAAGTGGATTTTTCGATAATTGCCTATACATTGTCCACTGGGATGAATCAACATAAGAGAGTTGTATATATTTTCTGCACGATCTTTTTCAGCGTATCCGTAGGCAATATACAATTGAAATTTTTGAGCAAGCTGGCTCATGTGCTGAAACGTAGGGCCGTCCCATGTTTGGGCCGCCTCTTTCAGCGTTTCCGATAATACGTAGCCAGTGGTGCAAAGTTCCGGGAACAGAAGAAGATGGACATTAGGGAACTTTCGCTTGCACTCATTGATGATGGCTTCCATTTTGGCCAAGTTGGCGCCAATGTCGCCGTTCGCCGGCGCCATCTGCGCCAACGCGATGTCAAACGATCGATTCATATCATCCCTCCAAGTTAGTGGGAGATTCAAGCTCCATCGTATTCGTGCTTGCCAATATTTGTTTTGTCCATTTCATCAACCCAAAATAAACAGCTCCCGATAAAAGAAACGTCAGCATGGTGGAGCCGACGGCAAGTGGATGAATTTTCCAACAGATCCGCCAATTGGCGAAGCGCAGCAATCCGCATGCTCGGATTGGATGGCCAATCGGTGTATTGAAAGGCGTGATGGGCCGCTTGGATCGCCTCTACGGTTTGTGACTGGGATGCTTCATTGATTTCTATCATGATTTCCTCATTCGCTGGATTGATGATGGCTCTTGTTTTCCCTTGTCCTTTGCTCCATTTTCCATTGATATACACCATGGAAGGCTGCCCCTTTTCGTTAAAATGGTTTTATGTCATTTTCGCTGCCGACAGGGTGTTTGACTGCGCCCGCTTTTTCTTTAACGCCACAAGTGTGATCATCTCATACATAATGGCAGAAGCCAATACCGCTGTAATTTCTCCGCAGTCATAAGCAGGCAATACTTCGACGAGGTCAAATCCGACAATATTCAGCCCGTCAAGCCCCCTTACATATTCGAGCGCCTCACAGCTGGTCGGCCCGCCCACTTCCGGTGTACCGGTGCCAGGGGCGAACGCCGGGTCAACAAAATCAATATCATAGGAAATGAAGACGGGTTTGTCCCCGACGCGTTGATGAACGCGGCGCATCACTTCGGAAAAGCCGATTTGCCGGACTTCTTTCATCGGAATGACTTCAAAACCAAGCCGCCGTGCGCTCTCGATATCATCGGCACTGTAAAGCGGTCCGCGCATCCCGATTTGAATGGAATGATCTACATCGAGCAACCCTTCCTCGACAGCGCGGCGGAACGGCATGCCATGCATATATTTTTCTCCATAGTAATGGTCCCAAGTGTCACTGTGAGAATCAAAATGAACGAGTGCGATGGGGCCAAAGCGCTCATAAAAAGCTCGTAAATTCCCCAACGTAATGGAGTGATCGCCCCCCATGATAATGGGAACGACATCGTTCTTCAACAACGGCCGCAGCTCTTCGACGATGCGATCATACGTGCGGAGCGCATTGCCGGGAATGACATCAATATCCCCGAAATCGACGCCGGAACAATAGGCAAAAATATCAATATCCATATCTGGATTGTAAGGGCGAAGCAAGACAGAAAAATTGCGAATGTGCTGTGGGCCATATCGTTGTCCAGTTCGGTTTGATGCCGCGGTGTCAAAAGGAACGCCAACTATGACAAAATCGACATCGTCTGTTGTTTTGATTTGTTCCAACCGCATAAAGGTGCGAACTCCGCAAAAGCGGGGCGATTGGGAAGAATCTTTCGGTTTGTACATGTCAAGACCTCCTTGGGCAGTGAAAAATGTTCGTGATGGTTTTAGAAGCAAAAAGTGTGCCAAAAAGGGGAAGTAGACAAGAAATACGCAAGCAAGGCTGCTTTTACCGCCCATCCTTGCTTGCGTATGTTCAAAAATGAGCGAACGCTTCATTCAAAAATGAATCTTAATTCGTTTTTGAATCAACACCGTACTTTTTCAGCTTTCGTACGACCGTGGGCTGGCTGATGCCAAGATAATCAGCCATCTCATACGTTGTTTTGCATTGTTTGACCGCGCGCAGAAGCCAGTGCCGTTCCACTTGTTCAATGGCTTCTTTTAATGTCGATGGTTCGCTCCCTTTTTCTAACGGCGGATGGGTTGCAATCGCCTCTGGATGTTGATGGATGAAAAAAGGGAGATATTCCGGATAAATGGCTCTCGTTTCAGAGGTAATGACCAATCGCTCGATCATATTTTCCAACTCTCGCACGTTGCCTGGCCAATTGTAGTGAATCAGGTGATCAACAATGGATGGATGGATGGAAGTATTTATCCATATGGTATTTTTTATTAAACTTTTCCAAAAAGTATTGCGCTAACATGAAAATATCTTCTTTTCTCTCGCGCAAGGCAGAAGCGGTCGAAAATGCCGTCAAAATCGCTCGAAAGTATACTGGGAGAAGAGCCGTTCTCTCTTTTGAAAGAGGGTTTCACGGGCGGACGTTGCTTGCGATGTCGCTGACGAGCAAAGTTAAACCGTATAAATTTGGATTCGGCCCCTTTGCGCCCGACACGTACAAACTGCCGTATCCGTATTATTACCGAAAGCCGGCGGGCATGACAAACGAAGAATTGGACGCTGAGCTTTTGCGGCGGCTTGAGGACTTTTTTCTCTCGGAAGTTCCGGCAGAAGACGTAGCCGCGATTATGATGGAGCCTGTGCAAGGAGAGGGTGGGTTTATCATTCCAAACCGAGAAGACCCCCACTTCTACGCGTGAGCGTAAGTGGGGGATGAATCGGCATTCGCCATCACTCTCTCTCTTGCCTTCAACGAACAAAAGGTGTAAAATAGAAGATAGAACAAATGTTCTGTAAGGAGGGAGGGAAGGTCATGCACAAAGCCTACCGCTTTCGGTTGTATCCCACCCGAACACAAGCGGAGCTCATTCACCAAACGATCGGGTGCTGCCGGTTTGTGTACAATCACTTTTTGTCCGAATGGAATCAGGCGTATGAAACAACAGGGGTGGGGCTTAGCTATAACGAGTGCTCCAAGCGGTTGACTGCGTTGAAGCAAACGCTCCCGTGGCTGAAAGCGCCCGATTCGACCGCCTTGCAAAATGCATTGCAACAGTTGGCCGAGGCGTTTGACCGATTCTTCGATGGAACGGCGAACGCTCCCCGCTTCAAAAGCAAAAAACACCCGAACCAGTCGTACACCGCCCAGTGCAACTGCCCAAAGAAGGGGCGCCCATCGATCGAAGTGGACGGCCATCGGTTGAAACTCCCCAAGCTCGGATGGGTGGCGTTTGCCAAAAGCCGTGAGGTGGAAGGCCGCATTCTTTCGGCTACCATTCGCCGCAACCGAACGGGGAAGTATTTTGTTTCGATCCTCGTGGAAACGGACATTCCCTCATTGCCCCCAACGGACAAGCAAGTGGGCGTTGATTTGGGGTTGAAACATATGGTGGTTCTTTCCACTGGAGAGAAGGTCGAACACCCTCAGTATTGGCGCCGATACGAAGAGAAGCTGGCGTACTGGCAGCGGGTGATGGCCCGCCGGAAGCCGGGCGGTTCGAACTGGCGCAAAGCCCGCTTGAAAGTCGCCAAGCTTCATGAGAAAATCGCCAACTGCCGGAACGATTTCCTGCACAAACTGTCCACCCGCCTCATCCGCGAAAACCAAGTGGTGTGCGTGGAGGACTTGCGTGTGCAGAACATGCAGAAGAATCGCAAGTTGGCCAAACGCATTTCGGATTCCGCGTGGGGGCGCTTGCTTCGGATGCTCGAGTATAAAGCGAAATGGTACGGGCGGACGTTGGTTCGTGTCGGCCGCACGTTTCCATCGAGCCAATTGTGCTCGTGCTGTGGGCGCCGGCATGTTGAGGTGAAATCGCTCGACATCCGCGAGTGGGTGTGCCCGAACTGCGGAGCCGAACATGATCGGGACGAGAACGCCGCCCGAAATATTTTGCAGGAAGGGCTTCGTTTGCTGTCTTCGTAAGACAGCTGAACCGTGGGACGCACGGGGATGGCTTGGTGAACAGCCTGCCGTAGGGCGAGGGTTCCCAAGAATCTCCCACCTCGAAGCGCAAGCGTAGGTGGGAGAGCGTTCAATGCTGATGAAATTCAGACCGGATTTGGGCGAACGGGGAAGATGTTCGCCATCGAACATTTTGATGTGGTGCCCGATTTGATTACCATGTCGAAGTCGATCGGAGCAGGGGTGCCGATCAGCGCAGTGACAGGAAGAGCTGAAGTTATGGACGCGCCAAATCCAGGAGAAATCGGCGGGACATACGGGGGCAGCCCGCTTGGCTGCGTGGCCGCTTTGGAAGTGATTCATATGCTGCAGCAGGAGCGGCTCATTGAGCGCGCCAATGCCATTGGGGAAACTGTCATTAAGCGGTTCAGACGGTTGCAGGAGAAATATGAGACGATTGGGGATGTACGGGGGCTTGGAGCCATGGTGGCCATTGAATTTGTCACCGATGCAAAGACGAAAACGCCGAATAAGGAGTTAACGGCCGCCATTTTGCGAGAATGCCATCAACGGGGCGTCATCGTCATGAGTGCGGGTCTATACAGCAATGTCATTCGCCTCTTAACGCCGCTTGTCATCACCGATGAACAGTTGGAGGAAGCATTGGATGTCATCGAAGAAGTCATTGCTGAATTGGCATGATGAGTTATTCCTCATCAAACGACTGATGGAAACTTCGTGATGCGGTCGAAAAAAGGTGATGGTGACATCGTGTTTTTGGACCGTGCCACCTTTTCGTGGTGCGGTTTTTTAATTTGAAACTCATCTCTTCACTACAAGGAAATGTTTCCTGAAAGAGGAACAATCTGTGTTGATTCAAAAATGAATTTTTTTGATTCAAAAATGAATGAGATCGGCTGCTGGATGGGAAGCAAAGCTATAAAACAGGAACTTAATAAAAGTAATTCACAAAAAATATACAATAGGTTAAAAATTGGCATAAAATTTGCGTCTTCGTTTTCGATGAACAAAAATGCCTTGACCAAAGGGGGAGTTGTGCGTGACAGCGAACAACTCGATGCCTCTCTTTCACAAAATGCCCGATTTGCTTGCGCCAACGATGGCGACGATTGTGATCAGTTCATTGGTCGTTCTTATTGGTTTGGCGGTGGAAGGATTGAGCTCGACGAACCCGATTATGTATGGGATTGGGGCTAGTATCATTTCTATCGTTGTGTTTTCCTACTTGTTCCCATCTTCGAACTTGAAAAGCGGCAATGAGGCATTAGAGGATCGACAAAACGCTCTTTGAACGAACCCTTATCTCCCTTAATTGTTTTGGGAATGAAAAGAGGATTCCTCCAGGCAAATGGCGAACTACACTATTGACATGGCTAAAGGCTGGGCTTCATACCACGAAATATTCGTTTAGGAAGGGATGGGAAGAATGACGGAAAGAAAGAAACTATACATCAACGGCGAATGGCGGGAAGCCAAGTCTTATACCGAACTGAAATCGCCGTATTCGCGCGAGACGATCGCTGAAATCCCGGTGGCGACGGAACAAGAAGTCGATGAAGCGATCGCCGCGGCGTATGCGGCGCGGCAAACGATGGCCGCTATGCCGGCCTACGAGCGGGCGGCTATTTTAGAACGGGTCGTCGAGCAGCTGAAAGCGCGGCAGGAAGAAGCGGCAAAATTGATCGCGCTTGAAGCGGCCAAGCCGATCACAACGGCGAGAGGGGAAGTGGCGCGCACGATCCAAACGTACAAATTCGCCGCCGAAGAAGCAAAGCGCATCCATGGGGAAACGCTGCCGCTTGACGCGGCGCCGGGAGGGGAAAATCGCATCGCCCTGACGGTCCGCGAGCCGATCGGCGTCATCGGGGCGATCACACCGTTTAACTTTCCGATGAACCTAGTTGCCCATAAACTCGGCCCGGCCATCGCCTCAGGCAACACGGTTGTGTTGAAACCAGCGAGCCAAACGCCGCTGTCGGCCTACTTTATCGCTGAATTGTTCGAGAGAGCGGGTTTGCCGAAAGGGGCGCTTAACGTCGTGACTGGGAGCGGCCGCACGGTCGGCGATAAAATCGTCACCGACCCGCGCATCAGCATGATCACTTTCACCGGCAGCCCGGAAGTCGGCATCGCGATCCGCAACAAAGCGGGCTTAAAGCGGGTGACGCTCGAGCTTGGCTCAAACTCAGCCGTGATCGTCGACGAGCAGGTCGATATTGACCGGATCATCCCGCGCTGCGTATTTGGCGCTTTCACGTTCCAAGGGCAAGTGTGCATTTCGCTCCAGCGCATCTACGTGCATGAGAATCGTTATGACGAATTCGTTGAAAAATTTGTCACGGCGGCCAAACAATTGAAGACGGGTGACCCGCTCGATCCGAATACCGATGTGTCGGCCTTAATTACGCCAAACGATGTCGACCGGGCGCTTTCGTGGATTGAAGAGGCGAAACAAGGCGGCGCGAACGTCGTCCTCGGCGGCGAGCGGGACGGCAATATCTTGCTTCCGACGGTCATTGTAGATGCCGAACCGACGATGAAAGTGTCGTGCCAAGAAGTGTTCGCTCCGATCGTCTTGATCAACCGCGTCCGTTCTATTGAGGAGGCGATTGCGCTTGTCAACGATTCGCGCTACGGCTTGCAGGCAGGCATCTACACCGACAACGTCCATACCGCGTGGAAAGCGGCGAAACAACTGCACGTCGGCGGCGTGCTGATTAACGACATCCCGACGTTCCGCGTCGACCATATGCCGTACGGCGGCGTGAAAGAAAGCGGGTTCGGCCGTGAGGGAATCCGCTATGCGGTTGAGGAAATGACCGAGCTGAAGTTGATTATTTTTAACGAAAACTAAAACAGGGATGGAAAAAGTTAGGGTAGATGAGGGTTTCGATTGGAGATGTGTTGTTTCCTTTGTTTGCGTGGCTTCTGCCGTTTGTGCTGTTTGTGGCAGTTATATGGATCGCCTTCTCCATCGGGAGTATGGGGCGCCGGCTCGAACGGATCGAGCGGCAGCTTGCTGCTTTAGGCGAGGAGAAAGGACGGCTGTAAAGAGAGCAGGCAAACATACACGGTAAAATGCAATGAAAGGGAGGGTGCCTTGGCTGCGGGCACCCATTTTTTCATGCACAAAAAAGGAATTTCGCCCTCCGATCGGGAAATGAATAAATGAATGATGATTCAGAGGGGGAGAACGATGGAAACGGTTGTTTTGACATTTGACCAAAACAAAGCAATACTGGAACTCAATCGCCCGCAGGCACTCAATGCGATGGATGTACAAATGTTGCATGAACTCGTCGACGCGTTGCGGCAAATCAAGGAAAGCGACGCTTCCGTTGTCGTCATCCGCGGCAGGGGAAGAGGCTTTTCCGCGGGCGGCGACATTAAAACGATGCTGGCGGTCGATGATCCAAGCCAATTCGAGACCGTAATGAAAATGATTCAAGAGATGGTTATGCTATTGTATACGATGCCGAAAATCACCGTTTCGCTCATCCACGGCCCGGCGGCCGGCCTTGGATTCAGCTTTGCCTTGGCGAGCGATTACCTCGTCGCCACGAAAGAAGCGCGCCTGGCCATGAATTTCATCGGCATTGGACTCATCCCTGACGGCGGCGGGCATTTCTTCCTGGCGCAGCGGGTCGGCACGGCGAAAGCCAAACAGATCATCTGGGAAGGAAAAACAATGGGCGCCGACGAGGCGAAACAGATTGGCCTCGTCGACCTCGTTGTCGAGAACGAGGAGCAGGCAGAGCAAGCCATCGCTTCACTGCAAGAAAAACCGCTTCAAGCCATGATTGCGACAAAAATACTGTATGCCGAGCAAACAAAAGGGGATTTGCTTCGGGTTCTTGAACTAGAAACCAATGCCCAACAGCGCATGCGGCAAACCGAAGACCACCGCGAAGGCGTCCGCGCCTTTTTAGAGAAACGGAAACCGGTGTTTCGGGGGAGGTAGGAAAGGGGGTTCCTAATGCCTATGGTAAACTGATGCTACAGATTTAGGTAGAGTACAATTGCTTGTATAAAGTCAGAATGACGTATAGCAGAATAATTGTATCCATTTCATTTCCCTCTCCCATCAGGGGTTGTCCTGTTTTCCCTGATGGGAGAGGTTTTTACGTATAAGGCTCAAGTGGTGTCAAAATTTATTTGAATGACTAGTTTGAATCATGATAAATTGTTGTATATCGTATGTATTGATACGTACAACTAAACTGAATCAGTTGAAACTTGTAAGTATATATTATGTCGAAGACAGGGGATGGACAATGAGGATGCGGGCTTTAATTGTAGCATATGCAGGCTTGCTAGCCATGTTTATCGCGTATGTTTATCATTATCAACATGATATGTCCCGTGTTCGGTCTGTTAACGAGGACATATCACCGCTTCAAGGCAAACCTGACGAAAAATACGTCATGGTCACCTTTCAATCGGGGATGGATTATTGGAAGCGTTGTCTTAAAGGGTTTGAAGATGCGGCGGAAGCGCTGAATGTTTCTGTGGAATATCGAGGGGCGACCCAATATGATGTCAATGAACAAGTAACGGTGCTTGAACAAGTGATTGCAAGAAAACCTGCAGGGATCGCCATTTCTGCCATTAATCCGACAGCGCTGACGAAAACAATCAATAAAGCGGTTGAGGAAGGAATTCCGGTTGTGTTATTTGATTCAAACGCCTCGGGAAGCAAGGCGTTTTCATTTCTAGGTACGAATAACTACAGCGCTGGGGTGACCGCGGCTCACGAAATGGCCAAACTGCTAAAAAACAAAGGGAGGGTCGCAGTGATTACCTCTCCTCATCAACTCAATCATCAAGAGAGAACAAGAGGATTTGTTGAGACGATCTATCAAAAATATCCGCGAATGCAAGTGGTGGCCGTAAAGAATGGAAAAGGGGATTCCATGGCCTCGAAACAGGCGGCAATGGAGATCTTACAGGATTATCCGGATGTGCAAGGGATCTTTGCGACAGAAGCGAACGGGGGAGTTGGCATGGCGGAGGCGGTTAAGGAGTTGAATAAGAAAGAGATTAAGCTCATTAGTTTCGATACAGAAAAACAAACGCTAGATTTAGTAAAGGGAGGAGTTATCGCTGCGACGTTAGCCCAAGGGACATGGAATATGGGGTACTGGTCGCTGCAGTTTTTATTTCATCTCCATCATCGCCTCACGTCTCCATTACGGTCAGGAGATTCAACGCTGCCGACGTATGTTGATACAGGAATTACGATCGTTACGCGGGAAAATGTGGATCATTTTTATGCTAGATGACTACACAGGGGAACGAGTGATCAATGTTGCGAGTGATAAAGCGTTGGCGGGTTAGCCATTGGCCGATACGATACAAGTTTGTTTCGTTGTTGCTCATTTCTATGATTGTTCCTGCACTAGGTTTAGGAAGTTTGGTAGGGTGGGCGGTTGATCGAATTATCGAACGACAAGTAAATGAAAATACGCTGCAATTGATTAGCCAAGTCAATCAGACATTAGAGTTTTATGCCGATAATATGCAAAATGTAACGTATCTTATTGCTTTTAATCCGGAGATGAAAGCTTTTTTGGATCGTGCATCGTCTCGCAATGATTATGAGATGCGTCAATTTTTGCAAGGAATCACTACGCTGTATCCTGAGATTGCGGGGATTTTAGTTGTTAACGAATATGGCGACTATATAAGCAATGAAATGTACAGCCGTTCTTCACAACCATTGACAAATGAATGGTGGTATCGTGAGGCTGTGAAAAATAAAGGCATTTTTAAAATGATCGGTCATCCTATCGGGCGAAATGTCATTTCTCATGCCCATTATACGAATGCAGAAGTCGTATCTGCCGTTCGAGCCATTTTGGATCCCGAGACACAAAAAGTGAAAGGGGTTGTACTGATTGATTTGAAGTTGAGGGTAATTGCGGAAGCTGCTAAAAATATCCGTCTTGGAAAATGGGGATATTTATTGGTGATGGATGAACAGGGGAAAAGCATCTATACTCCAAGTCGATCGATATTGACAGCTGTGCCATTGCGCTGGATCAAAGGAAATAGTGGTGCATTTTCCAAGAGCATCAATGGACAACATATTCAGTTTATTTACCAGCGTTCTCCATTTACCAATTGGACAACGATTGGGGTGTTTCCTAGTGATGAATCGGCATTAGAAGTGAAAGAGATCCATTTTTATATAGTCAGCTTTATTTTTTTCGTCAGTTTTATTGCAATTGGTGCTTCCTATTACCTGTCGTTTTCATTATCCCGTCCGATCAGCCAGTTGACAGCTTTTATGAAAAGAGCGCAAGCAGGCGATTTAACGGTTCGTTATCATGACAATCGGATGGATGAAATTGGGGTGTTGGGTCGAAGCTTTAACCATATGTTGGATCAAATGCAGCGTTTCATCACCTTGGCCGAATGGCGAGAACGGCAGCGATGGGAGGCAGAATTGCGAGGATGGCAAGCGCAAATTAAACCGCACTTCCTTTACAATACATTGGATACAATCCAATGGATGGCGCGCAAAAAAGGGGCGGATGATGTTGCTGAACTAGTCAATGCACTGGCGAGGTTGTTCCGAATCGGGCTAAGCCAAGGGAAGGATATGATTCTTTTGGATGAGGAAGTAGAGCATATAAAAAGTTACTTGCGTATTCAGAAAGTTCGTTATAGAGATAAGTTAAACTACACATTTGATATCCCTGAACATTTACGCCAGTTCTATGTGTTAAAGTTGTTGTTGCAACCGATTGTGGAAAATGCCATTTATCATGGCATTAAACAGCGAAGGGGACCAGGACATATTTGGATTCAAGTAAGAGAACATGATGGAGTGATGTATATTCGTGTGAAAGATGATGGCATCGGAATGCCCCGAGATCGGCTAGAAGAGCTACGGAAAGGCTTAGCCATTGACTTTACATCAGGAGATCAGGAAGGCAGAATGAAAAAGGTGAAAGGATACGGGATGGTGAACGTACAAGCTCGCTTACAATTAACATTTGGTCCGTCCTACCGGTTGCATATTGATAGTGAGGAAGGAAAAGGAACAACCGTAACGATTGTGCATCCGATCATCACCCATCTTCCTTAGGAGGGATGGATGCATGTGGAAGGTGTTGATTGCGGATGATGAAGTCATCATTCGTGAAGGAATTCGGGAGTCGATCGATTGGAATGGATTTGATATGGAAATTGTTGCAGAGGCGGAAGACGGGCAAGAGGCGCTTGAACTTGCTTTGCAACATGAAGTGAACGTATTATTTGTCGATTTAAGTATGCCGATCATGGATGGGATTACGCTGATGAAACATGTGCGGGAGAAGTTGCCGAACTGCCATATGATTGTGATTACTGGCTACGATGAGTTTTCATATGCGCAGGAGGCGATTCGCCTTCAGGTGGATGATTATTTATTGAAGCCAACCAATCCACAGCAATTGCGCGAAGTAGTCGCCAAAGTGAAGGAGAAGCTCGAACAGGAACAAAAGGAAAAACGATATATGGAGTTGTTAACAAATCAAGTACAAAAGCATCTTCACGTACTTCGCGAACAATTTGGGATGGAATGGGTGGCTGGGCGATTGACAGAGGAAGAGATCATGAAACACCTGTCATTGTTTGGGCTTCCACGATCTTGTCCTGCGCAAGTCGTTGTGATTCAATGGCTTTCATTTAAAAATCAGTCAATTGTGAATGATCGGGATCGGCAGTTGCTTTTATTCGCCATTGAGAACGTCATCACTGAGTTATTGGCCGATGGTGAAAAAATGGTTTTTCGCGATTCAGACGAGTTCATCGTTATGATCAACTGGAAGCCGATCAGTAAAGAACAGCGTGGACAGATTGAAATGGCACTGAAACAACATTTGTACATCAGCGCCAGTGTATATATCAAAACGGTGGAAGGAGGAATAACCGGGGTGAGGACGGCCTATGAAAAATGCAAGGAGCAGATGGCGGAAGAAAGCCGCCTTTCTCCGATTGTCCGCCGTGCCAAACAGTATATCCAAAAACACTTTAGCCAGCCGGATTTGACACTTGAGTCCGTTGCTCGATTTCTCAATGTCTCCCCGGTTTATTTAAGTCGAATGATCAAGCAAGAGCTTGGCATTCCGTTTGTTCATTTGTTGACGAAAACTCGGATGGAAAAGGCAGCGGAGCTGCTTTTGTCTACCGAATTGCCGATCCATGAAATTGCTGAGCGTGTCGGTTATGATACGCAACATTATTTCAGCACCGCTTTTAAAAAAGCGATGGGAGTATCTCCAAATCAATATCGAAAAATGCACATAACAAATGAATAAAAAACGGGGATTGATGAGATGAAACGGTCTTTTGAAAAGGCCGTTCTTCTTTTCTTGAAAACGCTTTAACAAAGTTGAATTTTTATAAAAACAGTTAATTTATTAAAAAGACGAACAACTTGTTCGATGATATAGTAAAACCAGAAACTAAATATACGTACAAATTTAAGGGGGTTAAAAAATGAAAAGGTTTTTATATGTACTTACATTATTGGTGTTTGTGCTGTCATTGTCCGCTTGTGGAGGGCTCGGAGCGAACGGCGGAAAAGACGCCGGATTTGTTGGCATTTCCATGCCGACGAAGTCATCGGAGCGCTGGATTCATGACGGACAAAATATGGTAAAAGAATTCAAAAAGCTCGGCTATAAGACGGATTTGCAATATGCTGAGGATGTCGTTGAGAACCAAGTATCGCAAATTGAAAACATGATCACTAAAGGGGTCAATGTGTTGGTGATTGCCCCGATTGATGCGGAAGCGTTAACAGATGTGTTGGAAAAAGCGCATAAACAAGGGATTAAGATCATTTCGTACGACCGTTTGATTAAAAACAGCAAATACGTGGATTACTACGCAACGTTTGACAACTTTAAAGTCGGTGTGCTGCAAGGGCAATATATCGAACAAAAACTCGGATTGAAAGAAGGAAAAGGACCGTTCAACATTGAGTTGTTTGCTGGTTCTCCGGATGACAATAATGCTTATTTCTTCTTTGATGGAGCGATGTCGGTGTTAAAGCCGTACATTGATTCCGGAAAATTAGTGGTGAGAAGCGGCCAGACGAAGTTTGACCAGGTAGCGACATTGCGCTGGGATGGGGCAACAGCTCAGGCACGTATGGATAACTTGTTGAGTGCGCATTATACGAATGCTCGCGTTGATGCAGTTTTGTCTCCGTACGATGGCATTAGCATCGGCATCATTTCGTCCTTAAAAGGGGTTGGCTATGGAACTCCAAGCAAACCGATGCCGGTGATTACTGGTCAAGATGCGGAATTGGCTTCGGTGAAATCGATTATTGCAGGGGAACAGACGCAAACGGTATTTAAGGATACACGTGAATTAGCGAAAAAAGCGGTGGAAATGGCTGATGCGGTGTTGAAAGGGAAAAAACCGGAAGTGAACGATACAAAAACGTATAATAACGGTGTTAAAGTTGTCCCAGCGTACTTGCTGGAACCGGTTTCGGTTGATAAATCCAATTATGAAAAAGTATTGATCGACAGCGGCTATTACAAAAAAGAAGATTTAGAAAAGTAGAAGATGCCAAAAAGTCGGATATAAGGGATGCACCTGCACCCCTTATATCCGTAACTCTCTTACAAGGGGGCAACAGAAAATGTCAGAGTTTATTTTAGAAATGAGGGGGATTACGAAACAATTTCCTGGAGTGAAAGCGCTTGATAATGTGAACTTAAAGGTGCGGGAAGGGGAAATTCACGCGCTTTGTGGAGAGAATGGAGCCGGGAAATCGACATTAATGAAAGTGTTGAGTGGTGTTTATCCATACGGCACGTATGACGGAGAAATTTTATTTAAGGGTGACGTATGTAGATTTAAGGATATTAAACAGAGCGAACAGTTAGGAATTGTTATTATTCATCAAGAGCTGGCCTTGATTCCCTATTTATCTATTGCCGAAAATATTTTTTTAGGGAATGAACGGGCGAAAAAAGGCATCATTAATTGGAATGAAACGATTGCTCAAACAAAAAAACTGCTGCAGAAAGTTGGATTAGATGAATCGCCGCATACACCGGTCGGCCAACTTGGCGTCGGCAAGCAACAACTCGTAGAAATCGCGAAAGCATTGGCCAAAGAAGTCAAATTGCTTATTTTGGATGAGCCGACAGCGGCATTGAATGAAGATGACAGCGAAAACTTGCTGAATTTGCTTTTGGAATTGAAAAAACAGGGGTTATCAGCCATTATTATTTCCCATAAATTAAATGAAATTGCCAAAGTCGCTGATTCGATCACGATTTTACGGGATGGAAAAACAATTGAAACGTTGGATATGAAACATGATGAGGTGACCGAAGACCGGATTATCCGTGGAATGGTCGGGCGCGACTTGACCAATCGTTATCCGACAAGAACGCCGAAGATTGGCGAAATCATATTTGAAGTGAAGAATTGGACGGTGTATCACCCTGTTTACTCGGAGCGCAAGGTGATTGATGACGTCAATCTGTCGATTCGCAGAGGAGAAATTGTCGGGATTGCTGGCCTCATGGGGGCGGGACGAACGGAATTGGCTATGAGCATCTTTGGTCGGTCATACGGGAAGAAAATTAGCGGAGAGATATGGAAAAACGGAGTCAAAATTGATGTCAGCGATGTCAGCAAGGCCATCGCCAACGGGATTGCCTATGTAACAGAAGACAGGAAAGGAAATGGTCTCATCTTAATAGAAGACATTCGGAAAAATATTACGCTTTCCCGTTTAGGAAAAATCTCGAATCATTTTGTGG
This sequence comes from Geobacillus jurassicus NBRC 107829, assembly GCF_001544315.1. Lineage (GTDB taxonomy): Bacteria > Bacillota > Bacilli > Bacillales > Anoxybacillaceae > Geobacillus > Geobacillus jurassicus. The sequence goes on along the minus strand of NZ_BCQG01000035.1, from coordinate 23,665 downwards.
TTGATGAAAATCAAGAAATTGTTCAATCGGAACGATTCCGTGACCAATTCAAAATTAAAACGCCAAGTGTATTTCAAAAAGTGGAAGCCCTAAGTGGAGGGAATCAGCAAAAAGTGGTGTTAAGCAAATGGATTTTCGCTGAGCCCGATATTTTGATTCTTGACGAACCGACACGAGGAATTGACGTCGGTGCGAAATATGAAATTTACACAATCATTCAGCAGCTGGCCGATGAAGGGAAAGGGATTTTAATGATTTCGTCTGAACTCCCAGAAATTCTTGGCATGTGCGACCGAATTTATGTGATGAGTGAAGGGAGAATCACTGGCGAGGTGTCGCGGGAAGATGCGACACAAGAAAAACTAATGAGGCTCATGACCAAAACAGCAATTCAGGAGGGAGCATAAGATGGAAGCGCCAATGCGAAAAGCAGTGCATCGTTCTTCAGGGCAATCTGTAGAAAATCAACGGTTATCGATCGGTCAGATGATTAAAAACAATATGAGAAGTTCCAGCATGGTCATCGCTCTCATTTTGATTATGTTATTGTTCCAAGTGTTAACTGGGGGCATTTTGTTGCGGCCATTAAATATTACGAACTTGATTTTGCAAAACAGTTATATTTTGGTGCTGGCTGTCGGCATGATGCTTGTCATTATCACTGGACATATTGACTTGTCCGTCGGATCGGTGGCAGCTTTTGTCGGGGCATTGGCCGGCATTCTGATGGTTCAGCACCATGCATCAGTGTGGCTGACAATGCTCATTTGTTTATTGCTTGGAGCCTTGATTGGTGCATGGCAAGGGTTTTGGGTGGCGTACGTAAAAATTCCATCGTTCATTGTTACATTGGCAGGGATGTTGCTGTTTCGGGGATTGACGATGGTCATTTTGGAAGGACAGTCGATCGCCCCGTTCCCGAAAACATTCCAAAATATGAGTTCTGGGTTTCTCCCAGACGTATTTCATGGAGGAGAGATCCATCTGTTCACCATTGTGATCGGTGTCGCCGCTTCCCTCTTGTTTATTGTACTGGAATGGAGAAAACGAAATAGCCAGAAAAAATATGGGTTTGCCGTCAACCCTGCGCCGATGTTTGCCTTGAAACTGGCTGCGATTGCCGCTGTGATCATGATTTTCACTTATATTTTAGCGACGTATGAAGGAATCCCGACGATTTTGGTGATTTTGGCCGCGTTGATTATCGCTTATTCCTTTGTGGCGAATCGGACGGTCGTCGGGCGCCATATTTATGCCATTGGCGGCAATGAAAAGGCAGCCCAATTGTCGGGGATTAAAACGAAACGCGTCACATTTTGGGTGTTTGTTAACATGGGTGTGCTGGCTGCCTTGTCCGGATTGATTTTTGCCGCTCGTCTCAATGCCGCAACACCGAAAGCGGGAAACTTGTTTGAACTCGATGCCATTGCGGCGTGCTTTATCGGAGGAGCATCCGCTTATGGCGGTGTCGGCACGATCGGGGGAGCGATTATCGGCGGTCTTGTCATGGGTGTGATGAACAATGGAATGTCGTTGTTGGGATTGGGGATTGACTGGCAACAAGCGATCAAAGGGCTTGTACTGCTCATTGCGGTTGCTTTTGATATTTATAACAAAAATAAAGCCTCATAACCCAAGGGAGCAAAGAGCCAAGCGCATCGGCTTGGCTTTTTTGACAAATTGGCAGAAAAACGAACGAAAGGGAGAACGATCTCCTTACTATATAAGTTGCAATAAGGAATTTCCGATTTTTCGTTTCTGTTTTGACCCCCATACAATTCGACTATGATATAACACGGCGATCGGCTGGATGTAAAACAAAATTTTATATAGTCTTGTTTTTTACATTATCAAGAGGACTTCCGGGGCTGGAGCGTTTTCTCCATGGTGTCCTTTCGTTTGGAAGGGACTTATGCGTAAGTTGGCGACAAATATTCCTATTGCTTTCCATTTTCTCCATCGCTCTTGGAATAATAGATACGGACAAATAAAAACTGCTATAATAAAATTAATTTGTATCTCATTTTTTGTCGTTGAGGTGGAATATGAAGGAGAAAACGCTGCCGAAATATCTGCAATTAAAACAAGAAATTTTATCTTGGATCATTTCCGGACAAATAAAGCCGGATGAGAAAATCCCGACGGAACACGAGATTGCCAATCAGTTTCAGCTGAGCCGACATACGGTTCGGCAGGCGCTCGGGGAGCTCGAAAAGGAAGGATGGCTGTACAAAATTCAAGGGAGCGGCACGTTTGTGTCCCGGCCGAAGCCGAAAGAACAGGTTGACACGAAAACGATCGGGATCGTGACGACCTATATTTCCGATTATATTTTTCCTCATATTGTACGTGGAGCGGAGGAGACGCTGCGGGAAAAAGGCTACCGCCTTTTGTTGGCGAGCACAAATAACGATAAACAGAGAGAGAAAGAACAGCTTGAGGAGATGATTCGAGAGCCATTAAGCGGGCTGATCATCGAGCCGACGAAAAGCGCGCAAGGAAACCCAAATTTAGGCTACTACTTGTCGCTCAACAACCACCATATTCCGTATGTGATGATCAACGCCCGCTATTTGGAAGTGAGCTGTCCATGCGTCAAAATGGACGACGAAGAGGGCGGGTTTTTATTGACGGATCACCTTATTCGTTTAGGCCATCGCCGAATCGCTGGTTTCTTTAAAACTGACGATTTGCAAGGGGTGGATCGTTTGCGGGGGTTTATTCGCGCCCACCAGCAACACGAGGTGCCCGTGGCGACGGAGTATCTTCTATCCTACACAACCGAGGAGAAAATGACCAAGCCGCTTGGGGTGGCGCGGGAGTTTTTGCAACGGCCAAAAGAGGAGCGGCCGACAGCGTTTGTTTGCTACAATGATGAGCTGGCGATTTTGCTTCTCGAAGTCATTCGCCAACAAGGATTATCGGTTCCTGATGACATTTCGATTGTGGGTTTTGATGACTCCACGTTTGCGACGGCGACGGAAGTGAAGCTAACGACCATCCGCCATCCAAAAACGGAAATGGGGATTCAAGCGGCGCAACTGTTGATTCAAATGATCGAGCAGCCGGCCGCTGAAAAAATCGGAGATATTATTTATAAGCCCGAGTTAATCGTCCGTAACTCTACAAAAGAAATATAAAAAATATGTTCGTATTTATACAAAAAGTATAGAAAAATTGTACGTACAATATTATAATGGAGGTGAGGAGATTTTTCATAGGGAGTGGAAGCCATGCTTGAGGAGTTGAAACAATCTGTATTGGAGGCCAATCTGCAGCTCCCGCAATACCGCCTCGTGACGTTTACGTGGGGAAATGTCAGCGGGATTGACCGGGAGCGCGGATTGGTTGTCATTAAACCAAGCGGAGTGGCGTATGACAAGCTGACCATCGATGATATGGTGGTTGTGGACTTAAACGGCAATGTGGTGGAAGGAAGCTTAAAACCGTCGTCGGACACCCCGACCCATCTTTGGTTGTATAAACAATTTCCTGGCGTTGGAGGAATTGTGCATACTCATTCGACGTGGGCGACGATTTGGGCGCAGGCCGGAAAAGGAATTCCCGTGTTAGGGACGACGCACGCCGACTATTTTTATGGGGAAATTCCGTGCACGCGGCCGATGACGGATGAAGAAATTCAAGGAGCTTATGAACTGGAGACCGGAAAGGTCATTACGGAAACGTTCCGTTTTCTTGATCCGTTGCAAATGCCGGGTGTCTTGGTGCATGGGCATGGGCCGTTTGCCTGGGGGAAAGATCCGGCGAACGCCGTTCATAATGCTGTTGTCTTGGAAGAAGTAGCGAAAATGGCCGCAAGAACATTCATGCTCAATCCCGACGCACATCCGATCAGCCAGTCTTTGCTTAACCGCCACTATTTGCGCAAGCATGGCGCAAACGCTTACTACGGGCAATAGGGAGGGAGAATGCGATGGGGAAAAAGTACGTCATCGGCATCGACTATGGAACCGAATCGGGGAGAGCGGTTCTTGTCGATCTTGAAGGAAACGAAATCGCAGACCATGTCACTCCATATCCGCATGGAGTCATTGATGAAGTGCTGCCGGAATCGAACGTACAACTCGAGCCAGACTGGGCGCTGCAGCACCCAGGTGATTATATCGACGTGTTGGCGACCGCTGTCCCGGCGGTATTGCAAAAGTCGGGGGTCAACCCGGCCGATGTGATTGGTATTGGCATTGATTTTACCGCCTGCACGATGCTGCCGGTCGATGCTTCCGGCGAGCCGCTTTGCTTCAAACCGGAATTCAAGCACCGTCCGCACAGCTGGGTGAAATTGTGGAAGCACCATGCTGCCCAAGATGAGGCGAACTTGCTCAATGAAATCGCCGCCAAACGGGGCGAAGCGTTTTTGCCGCGCTATGGCGGAAAAATTTCATCCGAATGGATGATTGCGAAAATTTGGCAAATTTTAAATGAGGCGCCGGACATCTACGAGCAAACCGACCTCTTTTTAGAGGCGACTGATTGGGTTGTTTTCAAAATGACGGGGCAAATCGTGCGGAACAGCTGCACGGCGGGCTATAAATCGATTTGGCATAAACAAGAAGGCTATCCAAGCAAGGAGTTTTTCCGGGCGCTCGACCCGCGGCTGGAACACTTAACAGAAACGAAACTGCGCGGCCCGATCGTTCCGCTTGGCACGCGGGCGGGAGTGCTGACGAAGGAAATGGCGGCCATGATGGGCCTCCTTCCAGGAACGGCTGTCGCTGTCGGGAACGTTGATGCCCATGCAGCTGTACCGGGCGTCGGGGTTGTCGAACCAGGGAAGCTGGTCATGGCCATGGGAACATCGATCTGTCATATGTTGCTTGGCACCGAAGAAAAATATGTCGAAGGCATGTGCGGCGTTGTCGAGGACGGCATCATCCCAGGGTATTTCGGTTATGAAGCCGGCCAATCGGCGGTGGGGGACATTTTCGCTTGGTATGTCGAACAAGGCGTTCCAGCGTATGTCAAAGAAGCGGCGGAAAAAGAAGGGGTCAGCATCCACGAATGGCTCGAAAAGCGGGCTTCTGCCTATCGTCCGGGAGAAACCGGACTGCTTGCATTGGATTGGTGGAACGGCAACCGCTCGGTACTGGTCGATACCGATTTAACGGGGCTCATCGTTGGATATACATTGCTGACAAAACCAGAAGAGATTTACCGCGCGCTGCTTGAAGCGACAGCTTTTGGCACACGCAAAATTATCGACGCTTTCGTTGAAAACGGTGTCAAGGTTGATGAATTGTATGCGTGCGGCGGGCTGCCGCAAAAAAACAAGCTGCTCATGCAAATTTACGCCGATGTGACAAACCGTGAGATTAAAATTGCGGCGTCGAAACAAACTCCGGCGGTGGGGGCTGCCATGTTCGCGGCGGTGGCGGCTGGCAAAGAAAACGGCGGATATGAGTCCATCGTCGAAGCGGCGCAAAAGATGGGGAAAGTGCGCGAAGAGACGTTCAAGCCGATTCCGGAGAATGTCGCGATTTATGATCAGCTGTATCGGCAATATGTAAAGCTGCACGACTACTTCGGCCGCGGGGAAAACGACGTGATGAAACGGCTCAAACATTGGAAAGAAACAGCAAGAGCGGCGAAAGAATCGATGACTTTATCATGAATGGGGGAGAAGCAATCATGCGATCATTACGACCTTATGAATTTTGGTTTGTGACAGGAAGCCAGCATTTATACGGGGAAGAGGCGTTACAACAAGTCGAAGAACATTCAAGAATGATCGTCAATGAACTGAATCGCGATTCGGTGTTCCCGTTTCCACTCGTTTACAAATCGGTCGTGACCACGCCAGAAGAAATTCGGGACGTTTGTCTTGAGGCTAATGCCAACGAACAATGCGCCGGCATCATCACATGGATGCATACGTTCTCGCCGGCGAAGATGTGGATTGGCGGTTTTTTGGAGCTGCGAAAACCGTTATTGCATCTTCACACTCAATTTAACCGTGACATTCCGTGGGACAGCATCGATATGGACTTTATGAACTTAAACCAATCGGCCCACGGTGACCGGGAATACGGATTTATCGGCGCGAGAATGGGGATCGCCCGGAAAGTGGTCGTCGGCCATTGGGAAGACCCGAGTGTCCGCGAGCGGCTGGCGAAATGGATGCGGACGGCAGTCGCGTTTGCGGAAAGCCGCAATCTCAAAGTCGCCCGTTTTGGTGACAACATGCGCGAAGTAGCAGTTACCGAAGGGGACAAAGTTGGAGCGCAAATCCAATTCGGTTGGTCGGTCAACGGCTATGGGATTGGGGATTTAGTCCAATACATCCGCGATGTTTCCGAGCAAAAAGTGAACGAGTTGCTCGATGAATACGAGGAGTTGTATGACATTGTGCCCGCGGGCCGCCAAGAAGGGCCCGTTCGCGAGTCGATCCGTGAACAGGCGCGGATTGAGCTCGGGTTAAAAGCCTTTTTGCAAGACGGGAACTTTACTGCCTTCACGACGACGTTCGAGGACTTGCATGGCATGAAGCAGCTTCCGGGGCTCGCGGTTCAGCGGTTGATGGCCGAAGGATATGGCTTTGGCGGCGAAGGCGATTGGAAAACAGCTGCTCTCGTCCGGTTGATGAAAGTCATGGCCGACGGCAAAGGAACGTCGTTTATGGAAGACTACACGTACCACCTTGAGCCGGGCAACGAAATGATTCTTGGCGCCCATATGTTGGAAGTATGCCCGACCATCGCGGCAACCAAGCCAAGAATTGAAGTTCATCCGCTTTCCATCGGTGGAAAAGAAGATCCGGCCCGTCTCGTGTTTGACGGCGGCGAGGGTGCAGCGGTCAATGCATCGTTGATCGATTTAGGGCACCGTTTCCGCCTCATCGTCAATGAAGTCGATGCGGTCAAACCGGAACATAACATGCCGAAACTGCCGGTCGCCCGCATTTTATGGAAGCCGCGCCCATCGTTGCGCGACTCGGCCGAAGCATGGATTTTAGCCGGCGGCGCCCACCATACGTGCTTCTCGTTTGCGGTCACAACGGAACAATTGCAAGACTTTGCGGAAATGGCCGGCATTGAATGCGTCGTGATCAATGAACATACGTCCGTCCCGTCCTTCAAAAATGAACTGAAATGGAACGAAGTGTTTTGGCGGGGGCGGTAAGAAACACACCATACAGGAAAATAGAATCGTTTGACATCTGAGGGCATGGGCCGGGAGAGGGCTCGTGTCCTAAATTATCATTATTCGCTATATGCGATATTTTCTTTCGAATCCAGCTCTATAGGAGTGTTAAGTTATGAAGAAGAAAGTCCGTTTTGGTATTATCAGTACAGCCGCCATTGCCCAAGATGTCATGATCCCGGCTATTCGCCGGACGAGTTATGCGGAAGTCGCGGCGATCGCCAGTGAAAGTGGAAAGGCCGATCAGGCGGCGAAGGAGCTCGGCATTCCGAAGGCGTATGACAGCTATGACCAGCTGCTCGATGATCCTGACATCGACGCAGTGTACATCCCGCTTCCGAACAGCATGCACGCCGAATGGACGATCAAAGCTGCGAAGAAGAAAAAGCACGTGCTTTGCGAAAAACCCGCCGCCTTATGCGCAGAAGATGTCCGGCGTATGATAGAGGCATGCGAGGAAAACGGCGTTTTATTCATGGAAGCGTTCATGTACCAGTTTCATCCGCAGCATAAACGGGTCAAACAGCTTCTGGCTGCTGGCGAGATCGGCGAAGTCAAGTACATGCGCACCCATTTCTCCTTTTACTTGCAAGACCGAGAAACGAATATCCGCATGAACGATGAGCTTGGTGGAGGATGCTTGTTTGATGTTGGCTGTTATTGTATACACTCGACAAGGCACATTCTTGACGCCGAGCCCGTCGAGCTGTTCGTTCAGTCCCGTTTGGATCCGCACCGTATGGTTGATGTGACGACAAGCGGTTGGATGAGGATGGAAAATGGTGTTTTTGCTCACTTCACGTGCAGTTTTGATATGTTGCCGCAAAATGAGTACGAAGTGATTGGCACGAAGGGGAAAATCGTTGTTTCGCGGGCGTACCGGCCGGATGTGGATGGCGGCGAGGGGCGGATTACGGTCGCAACGGCTGATGGGAGCGGGCGCGAGGAAACGGTGGCAGGCGACCAATACGCGCTGCAAATCGAGCACTTTTCGCGTGCCATTCTCGAAGGGACGCCGCTGTTGTATTCGCCGGAGCGCATGATCCAACAGGCGCGGACGCTCGACGCTTGCCGCACATCGATGAAAACGGGAGAGATCGTACGATTATAAGGAAGGGGAATCCGCATGGAAATTACATATGAAAAATGGTCTGAACTTAATGGAAGCGACGTTCTATTGTTCACCTTGACCAATGATCGCGGCATGGAACTCTCAGCGACGAACTATGGATGCATTGTGACGAAACTGCTCGTTCCCGACCGGACGGGCAACATCGAAAATGTCGTGCTCGGGTTTGGCCGATTTGAGCCGTATTTGACTAACGCTCCTTATTTTGGCGCGGTGATCGGCCGGGTGGCGGGGCGCATTCAAGGGGCGCGTTTTGAGCTTGAGGGCGTCACGTATCAATTGGCGAAAAACGAAAACAACAACCATTTGCATGGCGGCACCCACGGATTCCATCGTGTGCTTTGGCAGGCCGAGCCCGTTCGGCGCGACGATGCGGTCGGGGTCGTTTTTTCGTACACAAGCCCGGACGGGGAGGAAGGATATCCGGGAACGGTTCATGTTCAAGTGGAATATTGGCTGAACAATGACAACGAATGGATCGTCACGTACCGGGCTCGTTCGGACAAAACGACGCTCGTCAATTTGACGAACCATACGTATTTTAACCTAAGCGGCAACGGCAAGCGTGATATTTTGGATCACACGTTGGCCATCCAAAGCTCGCGTGTGCTCGAGTTGAATGAAGAGTTGATTCCGACTGGCCGCGTCTTGGATGTCACTGGCACACCGTTTGACTTGCGGCAAGGAAAGGCGATGCGGGAGGCGGTTGAATCCAGGCATCCGCAAATCGAACTCGTCGGTGGCGGTTATGATCATCCGTTTTGGCTCGACCGGCATCATGACAAAGAGATGGTCCTTTCCGACCCAGAGAGCGGACGGGTGCTGACGGCGGAGACGGATGAAGTCGGGGTCGTCGTGTACACGTCGAACCAGTTGCCGGAAGGGTTGGATTTAGGCGGCGTGCCGTCACGGAAATATCTCGGCATTTGCTTAGAAACGCAAGGGCTTCCGGATGCCATTCACCATCCGCAGTTTCCGTCGATCGTATTGCCGGCTGACAAGGAGCAGGTGTCGATGACAAGGTATCGATTTAGTGTTGACTAAGTTGAATTTTGGGATATAAAAATTCTGAAAGCAGCTGTGGAAACAGAAAGTCATCATAACAAGTGTCGGGATGTAAAGAATTGCGTAATAAAAAATGGTAACGTCTAGATCTTCGTATGGGGGGATCGTATGCCCATCCCCCCTGTAAAACTTCAACCAACATAGTTGTGGTTTTACAGGCGAGAAAACTTTGTTTATATGATAGACAAACAAATATGAAAGCGTTATAATAAAACTGACACAAATCATTCTCGCTTAATTAAGGAGGACTTGGACATGGCATATTTCCCTAATATCGGAAACATTCAATATGAAGGACCGGAGTCGCGCAATCCGTTGGCGTTTAAGTTTTATAATCCGGAAGAAAAAGTCGGCGACAAAACGATGGAGGAGCATTTGCGCTTTTCGGTGGCGTATTGGCATACATTCACCGGAGACGGGTCGGATCCGTTCGGCGTCGGCAATATGATTCGCCCGTGGGACAAATACAGCGGGATGGATTTGGCGAAGGCGCGTGTGGAGGCGGCGTTTGAGCTGTTTGAAAAGCTGAACGTTCCGTTTTTCTGCTTCCATGATGTCGACATCGCGCCAGAAGGGGAAACGCTTAGCGAGACGTATAAAAACTTGGATGAAATTGTGGATATGATTGAAGAATACATGAAAACAAGCAAAACGAAGCTGCTTTGGAATACGGCGAACTTGTTCAGCCATCCGCGCTTCGTTCACGGGGCGGCAACGTCATGCAATGCCGATGTGTTCGCCTATGCGGCGGCGAAAGTGAAAAAAGGGCTTGAGATCGCCAAACGGCTCGGGGCGGAAAACTACGTGTTCTGGGGCGGCCGGGAAGGTTATGAGACGCTGCTGAATACAGACATGAAGCTGGAGCTTGACAACTTAGCCCGCTTCTTGCATATGGCGGTTGACTATGCGAAAGAAATCGGCTTTGACGGCCAGTTTTTGATCGAGCCGAAGCCGAAAGAGCCGACGAAGCACCAATACGACTTTGACGTGGCGACGGCGTTGGCGTTCTTGCAAACGTACGGGCTCAAGGATTACTTCAAATTCAATATCGAAGCGAACCATGCGACATTGGCCGGGCATACGTTTGAACATGAACTGCGCGTCGCCCGCATTCACGGCATGCTCGGCTCGGTCGACGCAAACCAAGGCGATACGCTGCTTGGCTGGGACACGGACGAGTTCCCGACCGATTTGTATGCGACAACGCTGGCGATGTATGAAATTTTGCAAAACGGCGGCCTTGGGCGCGGCGGCTTGAACTTTGACGCGAAAGTGCGGAGAGGCTCATTTGAACCGGAAGATTTGTTCTACGCCCATATCGCCGGGATGGACAGCTTCGCGATCGGCTTGAAAGTGGCGCATCGGTTGATTGAGGATCGTGTATTTGAACAATTCATTGAAGAGCGGTATAAAAGCTATACGGAAGGCATCGGCCGCGAGATCGTTGAAGGAACGGCCGATTTCAAAAAACTCGAGGAGTATGCATTGCAGCTCGGCGAGATTCGCAATACGTCCGGCCGTCTCGAACGCTTGAAAACGCTGCTCAACCAATATTTGTTGGAAGTCAGTGTGCCGAGCGTATCCCGTTCGTGAAAGAGGGATGACTTTGGAATACGTCATTGGCGTCGATTTAGGAACAAGTGCAGTCAAAGTGTTGCTTGTTGACCGAAGCGGGCAGGTGAGAGGGGAATGGACAGAGTCCTATCCCCTCCACCAGCCGCATTCCGGTTATAGTGAGCAGCGCCCGGACGATTGGGTGGAAAAAACAATCGTCGCGCTGCGCCGCGTTTGGGAGACGGCAGGCGTTTCTCCGGAGTCGATCGTCGGCTTGAGTTTTTCCGGGCAAATGCATGGGCTTGTGCTGCTTGACGGCGATGGGAATGTGGTGCGCAATGCGATTTTATGGAATGATACCCGAACGACGAAAGAGTGCCGGGAAATTGAAGAGAAAGCCGGGGCCGAGGCGCTGCTTTCGATTGCGAAAAACCGGGCGCTCGAGGGGTTTACGTTGCCGAAGTTGTTGTGGGTGAAAAACCATGAACCGCATCTTTACGAGCGGGCGCGTGTGTTTTTGTTGCCGAAAGATTATGTCCGCTTCCGCTTGACCGGGCACATCGCGATGGATGTATCCGATGCGGCGGGGACGCTGCTTTTGGATATCAAAACGAAAACGTGGAGCGAAACGATCGCCCGGGCGGTCGGCGTCGATCTTTCGCTTTGTCCGCCGCTTGTCGAAGCGACGGCGTTCGTCGGGACGCTGCGCCCGGATGTAGCTGAGCGAACCGGGCTGCCGTCATCGGTGAACGTGTTCGCCGGCGGGGCGGACAACGCCTGCGGCGCGGTCGGCGCGGGCATTTTGGCAGAAGGCCGCATGATGTCAAGCATCGGCACATCCGGCGTCGTCTTGGCGTATGAACAAAGCGGGGAAAAAGATTTCGCTGGACACGTGCATTACTTCAACCATGCCGAACCGGATGCCTACTATATTATGGGTGTGACGCTGGCGGCGGGTTATAGCTTCGATTGGTGGAAGAGAACGTTTGCGGAGGCTGCGCCGATTGCCGAGATTGTCAAGCGCGCCGCTGAGTCGCCGATCGGCGCCAACGGCTTGTTGTTTACGCCATATCTTGTCGGCGAACGGACGCCTTATGCCGATGCCGATATTCGCGGGTCGTTTATCGGCATTGATTCGGCGCAGACGAAATGGGATTTCGCCCGTGCGGTCATGGAAGGGATTACGTTCTCGCTCAACGAGTCGGTTGAGATTATCAAGGCGAGCGGCAAAACGATCGATTCGGTCGTCTCGATCGGCGGCGGGGCGAAAAGCGCCGAGTGGCTGCAAATCCAAGCTGATATTTTCGGTCTCCCGGTTGAAAAGCTGAAAAACGAACAAGGACCGGGGCTGGGCGCTGCGATGATCGCCGCATGCGGCGTCGGCTGGTTCGATTCGCTCAAGCAATGCGCCGATGCGTTCAAACAAGTCGAATCCGTCGTCGAACCGCGGCCGGATGCGGTCGCCAAGTACAAAGAGCTGTTTTCCATTTATCGAGAGATTTATCCACATACAAAAGAGCTGGCGAAAAGGTTAAAGGCGTTTCGACCGTGACGACAAACTCCCTAAACCAGTGGATGGTTTGGGGAGTTTTTTGTTTGATCAGGCAACCAGGCAGGATGACCCGCCACGTTTGTCGAAAGGAGAATTTGAAAGGTGGAGATGAAACATGGACATTCGAAAAGAATTCGAACATCTTCAATATTTCTTCGACTCGTATTACAACCAGACATTTTACAGAAAAAACGTCTGAAAGCCCACGGTTTCAATCGTGGGATGAAAGACGGCGTTGCTCGGTAATCCTTAATCGGATTGCTTAGAGCAACCATTTTTATCTTTAAGTGTCGCAGTATAATCGTTAAACTGATATAATTCATATATGGAACGAGAATATCGAAGAACGAAAACAACTGAACGCTATGTGGAATCTCAAAAGAAAAGGGGTGAATCCATGCCCACGATCACACTAAGGCTGGAACTGCACAACCCAACGAAAGTCAAACAAGACATGTATGAACGGATGACAGAAGTGAATACCGCCTTTGCGAATTGGCTGTTGAATCATCCCAAGCTGAATCAAGCGACGAGCAAACTGTTTAAAGAGTTTTCGTCGCAGCGGTTTCCTTCCGCCGTCGTGAATCAAACGATTCGAGAAGTGAAGTCCCAAAAGAAAAAACAAAAGGCAAAGAAGTTCCGAACATTTTGGTGTTGCTTTAACAATCAAAACATAAAGGTGGAAAAGAAAGGAGCGTTCTACACGGTTTCCTTCCCCACACTGGAGAAACGAATTGGCGTGCCTGTCGTCACGCGCCCCTATCAAGAAGCATGGCTGAATCGGCTGATCCATGGAACCGCCAAACAAGGGGCGGCCAAGCTCTACAAAAAGCGAAAGAAATGGTGCTTGGCGATCGCGGTCGCATTTGAAGTCAAGCCGCGGCACGAAACAAAGGTGATGGGGGTTGACGTTGGGCTTCGCTATATCGCCGTTGCCAGCGCAGGGACGAAATCGTTGTTTTTCAAAGGGAACCAATGCGCCTTTGTGCGCCGACGATATGCGGCTTTGCGGCGAACGTTGGGCAAAGCCAAGAAGCTTCATATGATTCGCAAAATCGGCCGTAAAGAGTCCCGCTGGATGAAGGATATGAACCATAAAATCAGCCGTCAAATCGTCCGTTTTGCCCTTGCCAACGGTGTTGGCGTGATTCGGATGGAAGATTTGGCGGGGATTCGGAAACGAGCCGCTTCGGCCAAAGAAGCAGGACGAAATCTTCATTCGTGGGCTTTCCATCAACTGCAAACGATGATTGCCTACAAAGCCGAAATGGCGGGCATTCGGGTCGAGCGGGTGAATCCCACCTACACCAGTCAAACTTGTCGTTGTGGCTATCGAGATAAAGGAAACCGGAACGGCATCCACTTCCAATGCCAAAAGTGCGGATACACCATCCACGCCGACTTGAATGGCGCGATCAACATCGCCAAAGCGATTTCGGGCTTCGCCGCCTAACCTAGCGCACTGGTCACAGGTGCGCCGCCCATTGGGGTACATCTTAACCCGATGGGACGGGGTGATGACACACCCCTGAACTTGGGCGTTGTCTGAACCAGAAATGGATGAGGACGCGAACGACCCAAGAATCCCACGCCCTTTAGGCGTGTGGAGTGTCAAGGAGACGGCCGTGACGAGGGCGTTTACCGGCCGGCCGGCGCGCGGGCTTGCGAACCGGTTTATGAATGAGTATCGCGCGCTGGCGCCAGCCGCGTATCCGCATGTGCACCATATGACGAAGCCGCTGCGCGCCGCAGCCGCCAAGGCGGGCGATCCGGAGGGAATGTCGCTTTGGGCTGGGAAAGGATACCGGATGGCGCGGGAACTTCCGGCAGCGGAGCTTGTCGAGGAGCTGAAGCGGGAGCTGGAGGAAGCTTGGCAATCGTCTGCATGGTAGCTTGTATGGCTTTGGCGTACCTAGAGGAGACTCTTGACGCCGCGCTTATGAGTGCAAAAAACGTTGAATGAGGGGGAGAGAAACACGATGACCGCATCCCGCATCGTCTTTCCGCCGCTCAGCTATGTCGGCTGGGGGGCGCTTGAGCATTTGGTTCTGGAAGTGAAGCGGTTTGGAGCAAAACATATTTTAGTCATCACAGATCCGGTGCTCGAGAAAATCGGCTTGGTCGACCAAGTGACATCTCCGCTCCGGCAAGAAGGGTACAGCGTGCATGTGTATACGGATGTCGTGCCTGAGCCGCCGCTTGAGGCGGGGGAGAAGGCGGTGGCGTTTGTCCGCGACGGAGAGTTTGATCTCGTCATCGGCGTCGGCGGCGGCAGCGCGATGGATTTGGCCAAACTGGCCGCTGTTTTGGCCGTGCATGAAGGTTCGGTTGCCGATTATTTGAACTTGACGGGAACAAGAACGCTCGAGAAAAGAGGGCTGCCGAAAATTTTAATTCCGACAACATCGGGTACTGGCTCGGAAGTGACGAACATCTCCGTCTTGTCCTTAGAAACGACGAAAGACGTCGTGACGCATGACTATTTGTTGGCAGATGTGGCGATCGTCGACCCGCAACTCACTGTTTCTGTTCCGCCGCGGGTGACGGCGGCGACGGGCATTGATGCGCTTACCCATGCGGTGGAGGCGTACGTGTCGGTGAACGCGAGCCCGACATCGGACGGATTGGCGTTGCAGGCCATGCGTCTCATCTCCCGATCGCTCCGAAAGGCGGTGGAGAACGGGACAGACAAACAGGCGCGCACCGATATGGCCAACGGCAGCTACCTAGCCGGTTTGGCGTTTTTCAACGCCGGGGTGGCGGGTGTGCATGCGCTCGCGTATCCGCTCGGCGGACAGTTCCATATCGCCCATGGCGAATCGAACGCCGTGCTCTTGCCATATGTGATGGGATACATTCGCCAAAGCTGCACGAAACGAATGGCTGATATTTTAAACGCCCTCGGCGGCAACTCAACCTTTTTGTCGGAAGAAGAGGCGTCGCATCGATGCGTCGAGGAGCTCGAGCGCATCGTCGCCGATGTCGGCATTCCGAAGACACTTGGCGGTTTTGGCATCCCGGAAAGCGCGCTGGAAAGCCTGACGAAAGATGCCACCCAGCAAAAACGGCTGCTCGCCCGCAGCCCGATGCCGCTTTTGGAAGCCGACATCCGCGCAATTTATCAAGCCGCGTTTGCCGGGACGATCGTGGAACCGAACAAAGGGTGAGAAGAAAAAACAGGGGCTGCTTCAGGCTCCTGTTTTTTCTTTGTTGTTGGAAATAGGGGCCACTTCCGATGTCGGACACCGCGTTCATCCTCTTTTCCGCTCAAAGCGCAACGTTTCCCTCGTTTTCTTGAAGGTGAAGCAGGAATTTCCACACCTTGGAGCGAATCAATATACATAAGTCGCCTAAATTCGACAAGATGGGAACGACGATGAGTCGGAATATTCGATAGCTGTTGAGGA
Source organism: Geobacillus jurassicus NBRC 107829 (assembly GCF_001544315.1). Taxonomy (GTDB): domain Bacteria; phylum Bacillota; class Bacilli; order Bacillales; family Anoxybacillaceae; genus Geobacillus; species Geobacillus jurassicus. The sequence continues at coordinate 7,800 of NZ_BCQG01000035.1, read as the reverse complement.
GGAGAATTCATGTTTACTACCGTCATTACGCCGCGCGTGTCGGAGACGGACGGCGTCGGCCATATTAACAATACGACCGTGCCCGTTTGGTTTGAAGCGGGGCGGCATGAAATTTTTAAACTATTTACGCCTGACTTGTCATTCAAACGTTGGCGAATGGTGATCATCCGCATGGAAGTCGATTATGTCAACCAAATGTATTATGGGCAAGATGTGACAGTGTATACCGGCATTGAACGCATCGGCAACACAAGCCTTACGATTTATGAAGAAATTCATCAAAACGGTGTGGTCTGCGCGAAAGGGCGGGCGGTGTATGTCAATTTCAATTTTGACACCGGGCGGCCCGAGCCGATTCCGGATGACATTCGGGCGAAATTGCGCGAACATCTATGGCAGCCAGGTGAGTAGACGAAAGGGGGTGAATGTGTGAAGGAGTATCATCTGTGGGAGCAAGTGAAAATGAAGCTTGCGCAAAAGCTGTCTGGTCCGTCATTTGACACTTGGTTTGCTTCGACGTCCGCGACGGTGGATGAGGATTGGCTCATCATCGAATGCATGAACGAGATTCAATGTGAATGGCTGCAAACAAGATATGGCGAACTCATCAGTGAAACCGTACGCGAAGTGTTTGGCCGCGATATGCGCATCTTCGTCTCTGTCCACGGCGAGCGGCAGCGAATCGAAAAGCGGCTCGAACAGCGGCACGGCGTTCCAATGACCTTTCGCCAATATATGACCCAGCTTGAGCAGCAAGTGGATGAGCTTGAGCGGCGCATTGACCACTATGCGCGAATCATTGATGAGCTGCTCGCGTCCCGCCCGATCCACTGATGATCCCCTATGAGCAACCTCCAACGAGAAACGGCCTCCGCTCGATCATGCGAAGGCCGCTTTTTTGTGCGTATTTTTATGTAATAAAAAGTTACGCTATTATGATAAATCCGTATATTACTCTGATTTTTTATGCGATTATTCATTATTTTATGTTAAAAGAATGTTATATAATTTTACAAATAAAATGCATACTTCGTTTTTTACGTGATATGATGTGCACAACCAAGGCAAAGGGGGAACATGATGATGCCGCGAACAAGAGCGATCGGGCTGTGGGAGTTGATGGTGATGACGATCCGGCTATGGCTGCACCGTTGGCAGTGAAATTGCTTAACATCGAACAAAGGCGGAGGGATGACGACATGAAACGAAAATTAGTGTTAGTTGGCAACGGCATGGCGGGGGTTCGCTGCATCGAGGAGATTTTAAAACTCGACCGTGAGGCGTTTGAGATCACGATTTTTGGCAGCGAACCGCATCCGAACTATAACCGGATTTTGTTGTCAAAGGTGCTACAAGGAGATACGCGCCTTGATGACATTACCTTGAACAGTTGGGAATGGTACGAACAAAACGGCATTCGGCTGCTTGCCGGCGAAACGGTGACGGACATCGATCACGAAGAGCGGCTTGTCCGGACCGACCGCGGGCGGGTAGTCGAATACGATGAATTGATTTTAGCCACGGGTTCGAACCCGTTTATCTTGCCGGTGCCGGGAGCCGATTTGCCCGGGGTGACGGCGTTTCGCGATATCCAAGATTGCGAGCGGATGATCGAATATGCGAAGACGTACAAAAAAGCGGCGGTCATCGGCGGCGGCTTGCTTGGCTTAGAGGCAGCGCGCGGGTTGCTCAACTTAGGGATGGACGTTGATGTCATCCACATTTTTGATTATTTGATGGAGCGTCAGCTTGACCCCACCGCTTCGAAGCTGTTGCAGCGGGAGCTGGAGAAACAAGGGATGAACTTTTTACTTCGCAAAGAGACGGCCGAATTGTTCGGCAACGGCCGTGTGGAAGGAGTGCGATTTAAGGACGGTACGTCCATTGCCGCCGACTTGGTGGTGATGGCGGTCGGCATTCGTCCGAATGTTGATTTAGCGCGGAGAAGCGGCATTGAGGTGAATCGAGGAATCGTTGTCAATGACTACTTGGAAACGAGTGTGCCGCACATTTACGCGGTTGGCGAGTGCGCAGAACATCGCGGCGTTGTCTACGGCTTGGTCGCCCCGCTTTATGAACAAGGGAAAGTGCTGGCTGAAGCCATTTGCGGTCGGAAAGGAAAGCCGTACGAAGGATCGGTCGTCTCGACCCAGCTGAAAGTGTCAGGCGTCGATGTGTTCTCAGCCGGCGAGTTTATGGACAGCGAGGGAACGGAATCGATCAAATTGTACGACGAAGCGCGCTCGGTGTACAAGAAAGTCGTCGTTCGCGAAGGGAAAATCGTTGGTGCGGTGCTGTTTGGCGACACGAGCGAAGGAAGAAAACTATTTGATATGATCCAGCGCGGCGATTCGCTTGAGGCGCTTTCTCTTTCGTTATTGGCGCCGGCTTCAGCGGGAGGAAAAGGAAGCCTTGTGGCGGCGATGGCGGATACCGATGTCGTCTGCGGCTGCAACGGGGTGACAAAAGGCGCGATTTGCCGAGCGATTGCCGAACACGGGCTCAAAACGGTCGCTGAGGTGCGCGACTGTACGAACGCATCCCGCTCGTGCGGCGGGTGCAAAGGGCTTGTCGCTGAATTGCTTGAATATATGCTCGGTGCCGAGGCGAGTTCATATACGATGAAAGAGACGGTCTGCGGCTGCACGGACTTAAGCCGTGAGGAAGTGATTGCAGCGATCAAAGAAAAACAGCTGATGACGGTCAAAGAGGTCATGAATGTATTGGGATGGAAAAACGAGGAAGGTTGTTCTAAATGCCGGCCTGCGCTCAACTATTACTTAGGCATGCTTTATCCGGGCGAGTATAACGAAGAGGCGGAATCCCTTTTTGTCAATGAGCGGCTGCACGCCAACATCCAGGCCGATGGCACGTACTCCGTTGTGCCGCGCATGTACGGTGGAGTGACCACAGCTGAGCAGCTGCGGAAAATCGCGGATGTCGCGGAAAAATACAACGTGCCAATGATTAAGCTCACAGGCGGGCAGCGCATTGACTTGCTTGGGGTGAAAAAAGAAGATTTGCCGCGCATTTGGGCCGATCTCGGCATGCCGTCAGGCTACGCCTACGCCAAGGCGCTGCGGACGGTGAAAACGTGCGTCGGCAAGCAGTTTTGCCGCTTTGGCACGCAAGATTCGACCGGGCTTGGCATCCGGATGGAACAAACATTTGAGCGGCTGAAAACGCCGCATAAAGTGAAAATGGCCGTATCCGCCTGCCCGCGCAACTGCGCGGAATCGGGCATTAAAGATGTCGGCATCGTCGGCGTCGAGGGCGGATGGGAGATTTATGTCGGCGGCAACGGCGGCACCCATTTGCGTGCAGCTGACTTGCTTTGCACGGTCAAGACGGAAGAAGAAGTGATCGAGATGACCGGCGCTTTTTTGCAATATTACCGCGAGTCCGCACATTATTTGGAACGGACGTCCAAATGGGTCGAGCGCGTTGGGCTGGAGCATATCCGCGAAGTGTTGTTCGATGTGGAAACGCGCCGCGCGCTGCTCGAACGGCTTCACAAAGCTCTTTCGGCGACAAAAGATCCGTGGCGGGAAATCGTCGAAAACGAGAGACTGCAACAAACGTTGTTCCTCGATATCGGCGACAAAGAGCCGGTGCCGGTGAAATAAAGGGGAATGGCTGCGGCGGACGGAAAGGCGGCGGGCGGAAAAAACCGATGGCTTCCGCCGCCCGGACTTATCCAGCGTTTAAGCGGAGAGAAAAGAGGCTGCCCAACAGGCTGGCCTTTGACTATGCATCCATGCGAGGAGGATGAAGTGATGATGAGAGTAGAAGTGGGAACAATCGAACAGTTGCCGAAACGGCTTGGAAAATGCGTGCGCATCGGGGCGCTGGAGCTTGCTTTATTCCGTACCCACGATGATCGAGTATACGCCGTCGAAAACCGCTGTCCGCATAGAGGCGGCGATCTTTCGCAAGGCATTGTCAGCGGCGAGTATGTGTTTTGTCCGCTTCATGATTGGAAAATTTGCTTAAGAGACGGTCAGGCTCAGGCGCCGGATGAAGGGTGTGTCAAAACGTACCGCGTGGCTGTGGAAGACGGCTGTGTATATGTTGAGTTGTAGGAAACGGGTGAATGACGATGACAAATGAATTGCTGCGCTACTTTCGCGCCAAGGAAAAAGAACGGGCGTCGGAAACGGCTGCCGCGACCCAATGCCCGTTTTGCAGCGTCCAATGCACGCTTCAGCTGGTGGAGGAGCGGATTGTGGAACGGCGCCGCTACAAGGCGATCCCGACCGACAACCCGACGTCCAACGGCCGCCTTTGTTTAAAGGGGATGAACGCTCACCAGCACGCTTTGCATCCCGAGCGGCTGTTGTTTCCGCTTGCCAAAGTGGACGGCCGGTTTGTGCGGGTAAGTTGGGAGGAGGCGCTTTCGCTAATCGCGGAACGAATCATCTCCATTCAAAAGAAAGATGGAGTCGATGCGTTTGCTGTTTACGGCGGCGGATCATTGACGAACGAGGAGGCGTATTTGCTTGGGAAATTTGCCCGCGTGGCGCTCAAGACGCGGTACATCGACTACAACGGCCGTTTTTGCATGTCGGCGGCCGCTGCTGCCATGAACGACGCATTCGGTCTTGACCGTGGGTTGACGAATCCGCTGTCCGATATTCCGCTGGCTCAGACGATCATTTTGGCTGGGACCAATATCGCCGAATGCCAGCCGACGTTGATGCCGTATTTTTACGAAGCGAAGAAAAACGGAGCTTTTATCATCGTGGTGGATCCGCGGGAAACGAAAACGGCGGCGTTGGCGGATTTGCATCTGCCGCTTAAGCCCGGAACGGATGTGGCGTTGGCCATCGGCATTGGGAAAGTGTTGATCGAAGAAGGATATATTGATGAAACATTTGTGCGTGAACGGACGGTTGGGTTTGCCGAATGGAAACAGCAGATGGAAGCGGTGGATATGGACGAGATCGTCCGGGTGACCGACGTGCCGGCCGAGAAGATCCGCTTGGCGGCACGAAAGTACGGGGAGGCGGCCGAAGCGATCGTGCTCACCGCCCGCGGCCTTGAACAGCAAGCGGACGGCTATGCGGCGGTCAGACACTGGATTAATGTCGTATTGGCGACAGGGAAAATCGGCCGGCCCGGTTCGGGTTTTGGATCGATCACCGGGCAAGGGAACGGACAAGGCGGCCGCGAGCATGGGCAAAAAGCGGACCAGCTGCCGGGCTATCGAAGCATTGAAGAGCCGGAACACCGCCGATATATCGCGAGCGTGTGGGGCGTTGCGCCGGATGAGCTGCCGAGAAAGGGGGTGTCAGCGTATGAAATGATGCAAAAAATAGACGCTGGTGAAATTACAGGGTTGCTTGTCATGGGATCGAATCCTGTTGTCTCCAGTCCGAACGCTGCGTTTGTCGCCAAAGCGCTGCAAAAGCTGAAGTTTCTTGTCGTTGCGGATATGTTTTTATCGGAAACAGCCGAATTGGCCGATCTTGTGTTGCCTGTTTCATCGTATTTGGAAGATGAAGGGACGGTGACGAACGTTGAAGGGCGGGTATGCTTTCGGCCGGCGGCGCGAAAACGGCCCGGAGAGGTGAAGCACGATTGGGAAATTTTATGCGCGATCGCCCACAAGCTTGGCAAGGGCCGCTGCTTTTCCTTCACGTCAGCCGAAGAGATTTTCAACGAACTGCGGCTGGCGAGCCGCGGCGGCAAAGCGGACTATTACGGTGTGACATATGAGCGGCTGCGCCGGGAACGCGTTTACTGGCCGTGTCCGGAGGTCGCACACCCCGGCACTCCGCGGTTATTCACTGATCGGTTCGCCCATCCGGACGGCAAGGCGCGGTTTGCGGTTTTGCCGCTTAGGACGGACAAAGAGGAGACGGATGAACGTTATCCGCTTTACTTAACGACCGGACGGGTGCTCGCTCATTATTTGAGCGGAACGCAGACGCGGCGCAGTCCGGCGCTCTCGGCGCGGCAGCCGGAAGCGACCGTCGAGATCCACCCGAGAACGGCCAAACGATACGGGGTCGGCCCAGGGATGCTTGTGCGCATTGAAACGCGGCGCGGTGCGGCGGTCGTCCGCAGCCGTTACAACGATCAAATTCGCGAGGATACGATTTTTGTCCCGTTTCATTGGAGCGGCTTACAGCAAATTAACAACGTCACGTCCGATGAGCTGGATCCTCATTGCCGGATGCCGGCGTTTAAGCGGTGCGCAGCTCGGGTGCGGCCGGTTGTCGATTTAGGGAGAAATTAACCACCAATGGATTCCGCGGGGAAGGTGCACAGATGCAAAAAAACTTCCCGGCAATACGGTGGGAAGCAGGTGGAGAAATCGCTTTCATTTCCATTCTATCATATAATGAACTTCCATGCCAAGGGGGAGTCGGGGGAAGATGGTGAAGAAATCGTTTTGGCGGGTAGGGCATGCGCCGACGCTATTGTCGTCGTTTTTGTACTTTGATATTAGCTTTATGATTTGGAACTTGCTTGGTGCGCTCGGGGTGTTTGTCGCTGAACAGTTTGCGCTCACACCGGCGGAAAAAGGGCTGATGGTCGCCATTCCAGTGTTGGGCGGGGCGCTGCTTCGCATTCCGATGGGGTTGTTGGCGGACCGCTGGGGCGGGAAGCGGGCCGGATTGTTCGGCATGGCGGTGACGGCTATGCCGCTTGTGTGGGGATGGCAGTTCGCTGATCATATGTCGGATGTATATGGGCTCGGGTTTTTGCTTGGCGTAGGTGGAGCCAGCTTTGCCGTTGCCTTGCCGCTTGCAAGCCGCTGGTATCCGAAAGAATACCAAGGGCTGGCCATGGGGATCGCCGGGGCGGGCAACAGCGGAACGGTGCTGGCGACATTGTTTGGCCCGCGGCTGGCGGAAGCGTATGGATGGAACGCGGTGTTCGGATTGGCGCTCGTGCCGCTTGTTGTCGTCTTCCTTTTGTTCGCTTGGCTGGCGCGTGAATGTCCGACAGCGTCGAAGCCCGTATCCATGCGCGAATACGGAACCGTCCTTCGCCGCAAAGAAGCATGGCTGTTTTGTTTCTTTTACAGTTTGTCATTCGGCGGTTTTGTTGGATTGACGGGTTACCTCGGCATTTTCTTCTTTGATGAATACGGCGTCAGCAAAGTCACGGCCGGCGATTTCGTCACCGCCGTTGTGTTCGCTGGCAGTTTCATCCGTCCGATTGGCGGTTATATCGCCGACCGGATCGGTGGAATGCGGCTTCTTTCCTTGTTGTTTGCCGCTGGGACTTTGTTGCTGGCTTGCATCGGCACATTGCCGTCTCTTTTCGTCCTGTTCGGATTGATGGTTGCTCTTTTCCTTTGTTTTGGCGCGGCGAACGGTGCGTTGTTCCAAGTTGTTCCGACGTGGTTTCCGAAAGAAGTCGGCTTGTTGACGGGCATCATTGGCGCCGCTGGCGGACTGGGAGGGTTTTTGCTGCCGAACGTGCTCGGGGTGATGAAGCAGTGGACCGGCTCTTCGGCCTATGGATTTTGGTTGTTCGCTCTCGTCCTTGGCGTCGCCATGTTGGCGTCGCGCCGTTTGCACACGCGAGCAGCGTCCGCTGTCCAGCTTACGCAGAAAGCGGCTGAACAGTCCGGGTGAGAAAAAAGGGTGTCCACCGTAACAGGAGGACGCCCTTTCCTTGTGATTGCTAGAAGGGTGGTGAAAAAACCGTCATCCTCGTAAATCAACAGTTTTTGATTGGAAAGAAGATCAGGGCTTGCAAGGGGGATGACCCAAAAGGGTCATTTTCCTTAAATGAAACACAACATATTGTTTTTAATAGTGGTTTTATGCCTATAGTAATGGG
>NZ_BCQG01000034.1 GCF_001544315.1 Geobacillus jurassicus NBRC 107829 | reverse complement strand
CTTCATCTTCCTCCGGCTCTTCGAGATCGAGATCTTCATCGAGCGGTGCATCGTCGAGCTCAAAATCTTCGTCGCCGAGAAGGTCGTCGTCAAATGCAACATCTTCATCCAAATCGAACTCTTCATCTTCCAAGAGCTCGTCTTCATCCAGCTCAAGCTCTTCCTCATCGTATTCGTCCAAATCGTCGTAATCGAGATCTTCTTCGTCAAGCAGCTCATCGTACTCATCGTATTCATCGTCAAGCGCTTTTTTCTTCTTCTTCGGCTTGACAATCGTCACCGTTTCGTCTTCCGTCTGGTCAAACGGATACCATGCGCGCAGCCCCCAGACGTTTTCCCCGACGCAAATAAACCGGCCGTCGATGTTTAAATCGGTATAATATTGGGCAAGCCGCGCCTCCATCTCTTCTTCCGATATGCCGGCCAACGCTGCTGCTTCACGGACGAGTTGATCAAACGGCAGCGCCTCCCGCTTTTCCAGCAAAATCAAATTCGCCAGCTCGACGAACGACATTTCCTGCAATTCCTCTGGCGAGTATTGCTGCTGCAGGCTCAAGTTCAGCACTCCCCTTCTATATAATGAAACAAATGAATGCAAGTGGAATACATACCATTCATTATAAACAAATTGCCGGGGTTTATGCTACATATTTGTTGAAAAAAGCAAAAGAGGGCAACCCTGCAGCGAGGGCGGCCCTCCTCCCGAGCAGATTGGCTGTCAAAACTTCTCTCTAACTTTGATCACGCCGCTCCGCGTTTCCTTACGAAGCCAGTTCGTCTTTATCCCATCAGACCCATTCGCGTTCCGTTCGTGTCGCTTCCGGCGGGCGGGCACGCCAACGACCGTTGTGATCGAGACCGCCCATGGCCAGCGGCAACCAACCAAACGCCCGTGATTACATATTCCGCCGATATTGCCCGCCGACTTCGTACAAGGCGCGGGTGATTTGCCCGAGGCTGGCGACTTTCACCGTTTCCATCAATTCTTCGAAAATGTTGCCGCCGCTGGTCGCCACTTGTTTTAACCGTTCGAGCGCCGGACCGACCTTGTCTTTGTTCCGCTCTTGGAATTCGCGCAAGTTGCGGATTTGCGTTTCTTTTTCTTCATACGTCGCCCGGGCGAGCTGGATGTTGTTCAGTTCCTCCTCTGACGGCGGATTCGGGTTTAAGAACGTGTTGACGCCGATGATCGGCAGTTCGCCGCTATGTTTTTTCGTTTCATAGTAGAGCGATTCGTCTTGAATTTTTCCGCGCTGGTATTGCATTTCCATTGCACCGAGCACGCCGCCGCGGTCATTTAACCGCTCAAACTCTTGCAGCACCGCTTCTTCAACCAAGTCGGTCAGCTCTTCAATGATGAACGATCCTTGGAGTGGGTTTTCGTTTTTGGTCAAGCCAAACTCTTTTGTAATAATGAGCTGGATCGCCATCGCCCGACGGACCGACTCTTCGGTCGGTGTCGTGATCGCTTCATCATAGGCGTTCGTATGCAGCGAGTTGCAGTTGTCATAAATCGCCAACAACGCCTGCAGTGTCGTGCGAATATCGTTAAAATCGATTTCTTGGGCGTGCAACGAACGGCCGGACGTTTGAATATGGTATTTCAGTTTTTGGCTCCGTTCGTTGGCGCCGTATTTTTCGCGCATGACAATCGCCCAAATGCGGCGGGCGACCCGGCCGATGACCGAATATTCCGGATCGAGGCCGTTGCTGAAGAAAAACGACAAGTTCGGCGCGAAATCGTCAATGTGCATGCCGCGGCTCAAGTAATACTCGACGTACGTAAAGCCGTTCGCGAGCGTAAACGCCAATTGCGTGATCGGATTCGCCCCGGCCTCGGCGATATGGTAGCCGGAAATCGACACCGAGTAATAGTTGCGGACGCGGTGCTTAATGAAATATTCCTGAATGTCGCCCATCATTTTTAAGGCGAAGTCGGTCGAGAAAATGCACGTATTTTGCCCTTGATCTTCTTTTAAAATGTCGGCTTGCACCGTGCCGCGCACCGTTTGCAGCGTCCATTCCTTCACTTGCTCGTACTCTTCCGGCGTGAGCGGGCGGCCAAGCTCGGCCTCTTTTTTCTCGACTTGCTGGTCGATCGCCGTATTCATAAACATCGCCAGCAAAATCGGAGCCGGCCCGTTGATCGTCATCGACACCGATGTGAGTGGGTCGCACAAGTCAAATCCTTTGTACAGTTTTTTCATGTCATCCAATGTGCAGACGCTGACGCCGCTCTCCCCAACTTTGCCGAAAATGTCCGGCCGATAGTCCGGGTCTTCGCCGTAGAGCGTCACCGAGTCAAACGCCGTGCTGAGCCGCTTTGCCTTGTCTTCTTTGCACAAGTAGTGGAAGCGGCGGTTCGTGCGCTCCGGCGTCCCTTCGCCGGCAAACTGCCGTTTCGGATCTTCTCCTTGGCGCTTGAACGGGAAGACGCCGGCCGTATACGGGAACGAGCCAGGGACGTTTTCTTTATACACCCAGCGCAAAATCTCCCCGTAATCTTTGAATTTCGGCAAAACGACTTTCGGAATGTCCAAACCGGACAACGTTTTCGTCGTCAGTTCGGTGACGATCTCTTTGTCGCGCACTTTCGTCACAAACTGTTTCGCCGCATATTTCGCTTTCGTTTCTTCCCATGTCGCCAAAATGCGCTTCGATTCCGGCGTCAACTTCGCTTCATAATCGGCTTTGAGCGTCTCGAGCGCGCGGATGACGTCGTCGGCTTCGCCCCGTTCCTTTGCCGCTTCGAGCGCCCCTTCGATTTGGAAGAGGCGGCGCGCGATCTCGACTTGCTGCTCGGCGCGGCGGTGATACGATCGGACCGTTTCCGCGATTTCGCGCAAATAGTAGCGGCGCTCGTTCGGGATGATGACATTATGCTTCTCGACATTGGCGACCGTTTTTAAACTCGTCTTCCAGTTCGTACCCGCTTTTTTGTTGATCGTATCGACGAGCGCGACAAAGAGCGTGTTCGTGCCCGGGTCGTTAAACTGGCTGGCGATCGTGCCGTATACCGGCATTTCCGAGACATCGCGGTCAAACAGCTGATGGCTGCGCTGATATTGCTTTTGCACTTGCCGTTTTGCGTCTTCCGATCCTTTGCGCTCGAATTTGTTAATAACGATCAAATCGGCGTAATCGATCATGTCGATTTTCTCGAGCTGCGTCGGCGCGCCGAACTCGCTTGTCATCACGTACATCGACACGTCGCACACTTCCGTAATGGCCGCATCGCCTTGGCCGATCCCGCTCGTTTCGATGATGACAAGATCAAACCCAGCCGCTTTCACGACAGAAATGGCGTCGCGGATCGCCGGCGACAGCTCCGTGCGGGAATGGCGGGTCGCCAAGCTTCTCATATACACGCGCGGCGAGTTGATCGAGTTCATCCGGATGCGGTCGCCCAACAGCGCCCCGCCCGTTTTTTGCTTCGTCGGATCGACCGACAAAATGGCAATCTTAATATCGGGAATCTCGTTTAAAAAGCGGCGGACGAGCTCATCGGTGAGCGAGCTTTTCCCCGCCCCGCCCGTGCCAGTGATGCCGAGCACCGGGACGCGCTTCTCCATCGCTTTCACTTGTTCGATGGCCGCTTCCGCCGCCGCGGCCGCCTCTTTGTTGTCCGCCTCGGCGCGGTATTCGCACAGCGTAATCAGCCGCGCGATCGCCTGCACATCGCCGGACGCGAGCCGTTCAAGTTCATCAGTCACCGCCGTCACGGTCGGAAAATCGCACTCCTCAAGCATGACGTTGATCATTCCTTGCAAACCGAGACGCCGCCCGTCTTCCGGCGAGAAAATGCGGGCGATGCCATACTCGTGCAGCTCTTTGATCTCACGCGGAATGATGACGCCGCCCCCGCCGCCATAAATGCGGATGTGAGACGCTCCTCGCTCTTGAAGCAGGTCGTACATATATTTAAAAAATTCCATATGTCCGCCTTGATAGGAAGAAACGGCAATGCCTTGCACATCTTCCTGGATGGCGGCGTTGACGATTTCCTCGACCGAGCGGTTATGGCCTAAATGAATGACTTCCGCGCCGCTCGCCTGCAAAATGCGGCGCATAATGTTGATCGAAGCGTCATGGCCGTCAAACAAGCTCGACGCGGTCACAAAGCGGACGTGATGCTTCGGACGGTAAATGTGCGCCATCGTTTCTTCTCCCCCTTTTAGACTCGCTGTTTCTCCATAATCCCCTTTAATAAAAACTCAGTTTGCAGCTCGATATATTCATCGAGTGTATACATTTTCCGAAGCGCCCAGCGGCGGAACGCCCACATTTGCCCAAGGACAACGATATTATGGGCAAACAGGCGGATTTCACTTTCAGAAAGCGACAACGCCCCGCTTTCGACGCACGCGCGCAAAATATGTTCGAAAATCGCCGCCATATCAAGCTCTTTATTCAACACGTACGGCAGCGATTCTTTGCTTAGCGCTTTCACTTCTTGGTACATGACAAGCACTTCGTCATCGAGTTCATCAACGACACGGAAATAGTGGGCGATGGCGCGCCGCAGCCCTTCGATCGTTCCATGATGGGCGCCGAGGTCTTGTTCCGTCCGCTCCCGCACCTCGTCGTAAATGCGGTCGCACACGAGATAAAGAACGTCTTCTTTCTTGCGGATGTACTCGTACAGCGTGCCGATGCTGAAACCGGACGCCTTGGCGATCTCCCTTGTCGTCGTTTGGTGGAAGCCTTTTTGTTTAAACAAGGAAATCGCGCCTTTGATCATTTCATTGCGCCGTTTTTTCACGAGCTTTTCGTCTTTGACCGACGCGATCACTTCCCGCTTTTTCATTTTGATTTCTCTCCCCCATTCATTCCCCGTTTAGCGGCAGGGCCCCCCAACCGCTTTTAACATTCGCGCAACGCATCTCTGGAAGCACTTTGCCGCGATTCACACGGCAGTACAACCCGGAGATGCCGTGCGGCACTTCCCCGAACAGCCACCGCGCCCCGCACGGCAGCACAGATGAAATGACGCGCGATGTTAATCGCGCGTCAACATGCGCGAAATGACGAGGCGCTGGATCTCTTGCGTTCCTTCGTAAATTTGCGTAATTTTCGCGTCGCGCATAAACCGCTCGACCGGATAGTCTTTCGTGTAGCCGTTGCCGCCGAAAATTTGCACCGCCTCGACCGTCACTTTCATCGCTGTGTCGCCAGCGAATAGCTTCGCCATAGCGGATGCTTTTCCGTACGGCAAGCCGTTCGATTCCAGCCATGCCGCTTGATAGGTCAAGAGCCGCGCCGCTTCAATGGCCGTCGCCATGTCGGCGAGCTTGAAGGCGACCCCTTGCTGCTCGATGATCGGTTTGCCGAACTGGACGCGCTGTTTCGCGTAGTCCACCGCGGCATCAAGCGCGCCTTGGGCGATGCCGACCGCTTGGGCGGCGATGCCGTTGCGGCCCCCGTCTAACGTCATCATGGCGATTTTAAACCCTTCTCCTTCTTGGCCGAGCAAGTTTTCTTTCGGAATGCGGCAGTCTTCGAAAATGAGTTCCGTCGTCGGCGACGAACGAATGCCGAGTTTCTTTTCTTTTTTGCCGAACGAAAAGCCCGGCGTCCCTTTTTCCACGATAAAGGCGCTGATCCCTTTATGCCGCTTTTCCGGATCGGTAACGGCAAAGACGACGTAAATTTCTGCTTCACCGCCGTTCGTGATCCATACTTTCGAGCCGTTTAAAACATAATGATCCCCATCTTTTATGGCGCGCGTTTTCATCGACGCGACATCCGACCCTGCGCCCGGTTCGGACAGCGCGTACGCCCCGAGCTTTTCCCCGGTCGCTAGGGCGCGCAAATACTTTTGCTTTTGTTCTTCGTTGCCGAACTTGTAAATCGGCCAGCTGGCGAGCGATATATGCGCGGAGAGCGTCACCCCGGTCGAGGCGCAGACGCGCGACAGCTCCTCGACAGCGATGACATATGCCAAATAGTCGCTGCCAATGCCGCCGTATTCTTCCGGCCACGGAATGCCTGTCAAGCCAAGTTCGGCCATTTTATTGAAAATGCCGCGGTCAAACCGCTCCTCTTCGTCACGTTCGGCGGCAGTCGGCGCTACTTCGTTTTCGGCAAATTCGCGCACCATTTTTCGCAGCATTTCATGTTCTTCGCTCAATTGAAAGTTCATCGTTTCATTCCCCCGTTTCCTATATATCCGAAATCCTCGTCCCCCGTGTCAGCGTGGTCACTGTTTCTCTATAAATGCAGCTGGATATCGTTGCTCAAAAAGCAGGGCATTGATTTTTCGATTGTCGGAAGCAAGCCCTAGCTTGCCTCCATCACGCCTTGGCGTGATGGAGGACCGAGAAGCCCACCGCTTTCTAGACCCTTGCAAGGGTCTGAAAGCGGTGTTGTTCGGTCGCCCGACAGTTGATGAAATGTCGGCCGGCTTCGCCATTCCATTGCATAGATCACAAATGTTTGCTGATGACGATTCGCTGAATTTCGCTCGTTCCTTCGTAAATTTGCGTAATTTTCGCATCGCGGAACAGCCGCTCGACCGGGTAATCTTTCGTATAGCCATTGCCGCCGAAAATTTGCACGGCCTCAATGGCGTTGTCCATCGCTGTTTGTGAGGCAAAGAGCTTTGCCATCGACGCCTCTTTGCCGCACGGCAATCCTTGCGTGCGCAGCCAAGCAGCGCGGTAGACGAGCCATTTCGCCGCTTCCGCTGCCGTCGCCATGTCGGCAAGCTTGAAAGCGACACCTTGCTGCTCGATGATCGGTTTGCCGAACTGCACCCGCTCTTTCGCGTAGACGACTGCATGTTCGACCGCCGCCTCTGCGATGCCGAGCGCTTGGGCGGCGATGCCGATTCGGCCGACGTCGAGGTTCGCCATCGCGATTTTAAACCCTTCTCCTTCTTGCCCGAGCAAGTTTTCCGCCGGCACTTCGGCGTCTTCAAACGTGATTGTCACCGTCCGCGACCCGTGCAGCCCCATTTTCTTTTCATCTTTGCCGATCGACATCCCTGGCGTCCCCTTTTCAACGATGAACGCAGAAATGCCGCGGCTCCCGGTTTCTTCCGGATTCGTGCGGGCGAAGACGATGTACGTATCCGCCTCCCCGCCGTTGGTAATGAATATTTTTGAGCCGTTTAGCACGTAACGATCGCCGCAGCGCACCGCTTTCGTCTTCAAGCTTTTCGCGTCCGAGCCGGCGCTCGGTTCAGTGAGGCAAAACGCTCCCAAATACTCGCCTCGAGCGAGCTTTGTCACGTATTTTTGTTTCTGCTCTTCGGTGCCGAAGTACAAAATCGGGTTCGTGCCGACCGACGTGTGCACCGATAAGATGACGCCGACGGTCGGGCTCACTTTGGAAATTTCATGAATGGCGATGATGTACGAGATAAAGTCCATGCCCGCGCCGCCGTACGATTCCGGCACGGTGATGCCCATCAGGCCGAGTTCGGCCATTTTTGCCAAAATCGGGCGCGGGAATTCGCCTTGTTCCATGCGCTCGACAAATGGGGCGATTTCGGCCGCAGCGAACTCGCGCACCATTTGCCGCATCATCTCTTGTTCTTCTGTAAACCGAAATTCCATGGGAATCCCCCTTTGTCTTGTTGCTCATCCATGCTGCAAGAGCGGCAGTTGCTCGTGCTATAAAACGCGGGTACAACGCAGCGATTTGAGACGCCCATTCCAACAACAGCAAGTTATTCGTACGTATAGAACCCCCGCCCCGTTTTGCGGCCGAGCCAGCCGGCTTTCACATATTTGCGCAAGAGCGGGCACGGGCGGTATTTATCATCGCCGAATCCTTCATGAAGGGTTTCCATAATGTACAAGCACGTATCGAGCCCGATGAAATCAGCCAGTGTGAGCGGCCCCATCGGATGATTCATGCCGAGCTTCATCACTTCATCGATCGCTTCTTTGGTCGCCACCCCTTCGTACAAAGCGTAAATCGCTTCGTTGATCATCGGCATGAGGACGCGGTTTGAAATAAAGCCGGGAAAATCGTTCACTTCAACCGGCACTTTGCCGAGCTTGCGGGCGACCGATTCGATCGTTTCATACACGTCATCAGCCGTCGCCAACCCGCGGATCACTTCGACGAGCTTCATCACTGGCACCGGGTTCATAAAGTGCATGCCGATCACTTTCTCCGGCCGTTTCGTCGCAGCGGCAATTTCTGTAATCGGCAGCGACGATGTGTTCGACGCCAAAATCGTCTCCGGGCGGGCGATCGCATCGAGCTCAGCGAACAGCTTCGTCTTCACATCCATGTTTTCGACGACCGCTTCAATGACGAGATCCGCTCCGGCGGCGTCATGCAAGTCGGTGGAGCGGGCAAGCCGCGCGAGCGCCGCGTCTTTGTCCGCGGCTGTCATTTTCCCTTTTTCCACTTGGCGGGCGAACCCTTTTTCGATGTTCGCGATTCCTTTGTCCAGCTGCGCTTCGCTAATGTCGTACAAAAACACTTGATATCCGGCGACGGCGCACACTTGGGCGATCCCTGACCCCATCTGTCCGGCGCCGACGACCATGATCGTTTTCACATCCATCCTCTGATCCTCCTATGACCAAATGCGTATTTCCTAATTTCAAGCACATGCCGGACCCTGCTGTCGGCGCAGCCAAGCAAGACGGCGGGCGGTGACAGAAGCCGCCGCGCCCCGCGGCAACCAGGGACAAGGTGGAACGCTCCGCCCCACGCCGCGGCAACCGCCGAGAGGACAAGACGGCGGCATGCAGCTCCTTGGCGGCGACAGCCGGGGCATGACGACTTTTTGCCTTGTTACACCTGCACCATAACGGCGTCCCCTTGGCCGCCGCCGCTGCAGATGGCGGCGATGCCGAGGCCGCCCCCGCGGCGTTTCAGCTCATAAATGAGCGTGAGGATGATGCGGGCGCCGCTCGCGCCGATTGGATGGCCAAGGGCGACAGCGCCGCCGTTGACGTTCACTTTTTCCGGGTCAAGGCCGGCGATTTGGATGGCAGCCAATGCGACAGCGGCAAACGCTTCATTCACTTCGAACAAGGCAATGTCATCGACCGTTTTTCCCGTTTTGCGGAGCAGCTCGTTAATGACAAGCCCCGGCGTTTTCGGAAAATCTTTCGCCTCAACGGCGATGGCGGTGTGGGCGACAACGGTCGCAAGCGGCTCGAGCCCCTCGCGGGCGGCGCGCTCTTCGCTCATCAACACGAGCGTGGCGGCGCCGTCGTTGACGCCCGGGGCGTTGCCGGCGGTGATCGTTCCTTCCGGGTCAAACACCGGCGGCAGTTTCGCCAACGCTTCCAGCGACGTATCTTTGCGCGGCGCTTCGTCGCGTTCGACGACGAGAGGCTCTCCTTTGCGCTGCGGAACCGTCACAGGAACGATTTCTTCCGCGAGCCGGCCGGCTTCGATAGCGGCGATGGCCCGCTCATGGCTGCGGTACGCCCATTCGTCTTGCGCCTCTCTTGTGATGCCAAGCTCTTTCGCTGTATTCCCGCCGTAGACGCCCATATGGACGCCGGTAAAGCTGCAGGTGAGGCCGTCATACACCATCAAATCTTTCACCGTGCTGTCGCCCATCCGCAGCCCCCAGCGCGCTTTCGGCAACACGTACGGTGCGTTGCTCATCGATTCCATTCCACCGGCAACGACAACATCGGCCTCTCCCAACCGAATCAATTGGTCGGCCAGCGTCACGGCGCGCATGCCGGACGCGCACACTTTATTGATCGTCTCGGTGCGGACGTGCCACGGAATGCCGGCATGGCGCATCGCCTGCCGCGACGGGAGCTGCCCTTGGCCGCCTTGCAGGACGGTGCCGAAAATGACGTAATCGACTTGCTCCGCGCTGACATTGGCGCGAACGAGCGCTTCTTTCGCGGCAATGCCGCCGAGCTCTGGCGCTGACAGCGCTTGCAAAGAACCGCCGAATTTTCCGAACGGGGTGCGCGCCCCGCTGACAATCACCGTTTTCCTCATACATTCCTCTCCCCTTTTGATTGGATTAAGAAAGCGATTACAAAATACAGACTGAACGCTCGCTCGATCTTGTTGCGAAAGAGAAGGTGTACAACGGTACACCTCCTCTTCTACTTTATATTCACTATTTTAAAAAATACAAATTGTCTGTGCAACTATTTTTATGACGCTGCTTCTTCTTTTTCTTCGCCAAATACGGATTTTTCCAAAATCTCGGCGACATCGTACGTAAAGACGCGGTCTTCCACTTCCTTTGCCTTCGTGCCGTCTGACAACATCGTTAAACAATACGGACAGCCGGAGCTGATCACCGTCGGATTGACGGCCAGCGCCTGCTCGGTGCGAGCGACGTTGATCCGGTTGCCGGTCGTCTCTTCCATCCACATGAGACCGCCGCCGGCGCCGCAGCACATGGCGCGCTCGCGGTTGCGCTCCATTTCGACAAGCTCGACGCCCGGGATGGCGCGCAAAATTTTCCGCGGTGCGTCATAGACGTCATTGTAGCGCCCTAAGTAGCACGAGTCATGGAACGTCACGCGCTCGTTGACCGGATGTTTCGGCACGAGCCGCCCTTCTTCGATGAGCTTGGCAAGCAGTTCGGTATGATGATATACTTCCGCCTCAAACCCAAAGTCCGGGTATTCATTTTTGAACGTGTTGTACGCATGCGGGTCGATCGTGACGATTTTCTTGACGCCCGCTTTTTCAAACTCGGCGATGTTGTTTGTCGCCAGCTCTTGAAATAAAAACTCATTTCCTAACCGGCGCGGCGTATCGCCTGAGTTTTTCTCTTTGTTTCCTAAAATCGCAAACTTGACGCCCGCTTCGTTCAGCAGCCGAGCAAACGCAAGGGCGATTTTTTGGCTTCGGCTGTCGTACGAGCCCATGGAGCCGACCCAGAACAAGTACTCGATTTCCTCTCCAGCTTTCGTTGCCTCTTTTACCGTTGGAACATGAACATCGTCGCGCAGCTCACGCCAGTTTTCCCGCTCTTTTCGGTTTAATCCCCACGGGTTGCCTTGGCGTTCGATGTTCGTCATCGCCCGCTGCGCGTCCGGGTTCATCCGCCCTTCCGTCAGGACAAGATAGCGGCGCAAGTCAATGATTTTGTCGACGTGTTCATTCATGACCGGGCATTGGTCCTCACAGTTGCGGCATGTCGTACAGGCCCAAATTTCTTCTTCGGTGATGACGTCGCCGATTAAGCTCGGCATTTCGATCGTTGCCGCCTGCTCCGACGCTGCGGCGAACGCGAGCTGATTGCCCCTCGTATTTTTAAAGGCAAACGCCGGCACCCACGGCGTGCGCGACGTGACGACCGCCCCTTTTTCCGTCAAATGGTCGCGCAATTTTAAAATCAAATCCATCGGCGACAACATTTTCCCCGTGCCGGTCGCCGGACACATGCTTGTGCAACGGCCGCACTCGACACAGGCATACAAGTCGATCAATTGCTTTTGGGTAAAATCTTCAATTTTGCCGACGCCAAACGATTCCTGGTTTTCGTCTTCAAAGTTGATCGGCGCAAGCTTCGGCCGCGTCAGTCGGCTGAAAAAGACGTTGATCGGCGCGGCGATCAAATGGGCGTGCTTCGATTGCGGCACGTATACGAGGAACGTGAGCAAAATCAACAAATGCACCCACCAGGCGATAAAGAAAAGCACTGCGGCCCCGGTTTCGCCGACCCAGGAAAATGCACCGGCGATGAGCGAAGCGACCGGCTCGCTCCATGTCGCCTCTTCGCCGTGCCAAATGATGCTCATCCCGTTGCCAAACAACACCGACAGCATGAGCCCGGCGATGAAGATGAGGACAAGCCCGGCTTTCAAATCGCGCTTTAAGCGGACGAGCTTTTCAATATAACGGCGGTAAAAGGCGGCGAGCACCGCGATCAAAATAAGCAAGGTGACGATTTCTTGGAAAAACGTAAATCCCGCATACAGCGGCCCAAGCGGCAAATGCGCCCCCGGCGCAAGCCCTTTGATGATGAAATCAATCGCACCGAATTGGACGAGAATAAAGCCGTAGAAAAAGACGACGTGGATCAAACCGCTTTTTTTGTCTTTGAGCAGCTTCTTCTGACCAAAAACGTTGACCCAGATTTTTCGCAGCCGCTCCTTTACATTGTGGTCAAACTCGACCTTTCTGCCGAGTTTGATGTACATCGCCCGCGTTTTGACGACATACGCAAACAAATAAACGGCGTAAGCGGTTACAAACAAAAACGCGAGCCAGTTCACCATCAACAAGGTGTTCATCTTCTCTCCCCTTCCCCCGCTTTTCAAGCAAATGTGTTGCCATAACAAAACAAATTTTCAGAATTCGCTTTACGTCTATTGTACAAATGAATGAGCGTTCAGTCAATAGTCTTTTTTCATTCCCGCAACGAAAACTTTTCCGTCGCAGCGGAGCGAACATAGAGGGGAGAAGCGGTTGTTCCGCCCCAGATCGCCTGCGTCCTCGACGCATCATCCGTTCCCACCGCTCGAGCGGGAACATGTTCCCGCAGGACTGGAACTGATGCCAAGCGACTCTGATCATCGTTCACACCGTCTTTGGCTTCAACCGCCTAGAAAGCCGTTGAAAAACGATCATTGCCCTGTCAATGGACATTTTCCAAGCGAAAAGAAGAAAACAACATTCATCAAGGCTGCTCAATTTGAAAAATCCCGTCCTTGCGCCGCATTTCCCGTTCGATCAACAGCCTTCTAGACATCGACCGCCATTCGCTTTGCTATTTTTGCGCCTTCTCGGGCACATTAATACATATCGAATCGACACAGGAGGAGAAGATATGGTCGTCATTTCTGTCATTGCCATCGTATTCTTGCTTATTTATCTTGATGACAAGCTTGGGCAGCTCATCTTCCGCAACGGGCGCAAAAAAGTCGTCTACCCGGAGCGGAGAAGCGATATTTCCCTCTATATCAACGGCAGGCATTTATTTTCCGATTACTTTGCCGAGCTGCGACGCGCCCGCGACCATATTCACGTCTTGTTTTACATCATCAAAAACGACGAAACGAGCGCGTTGTTTTTCCAAATTTTGAGAGAAAAAGCGGCGGCAGGCGTGAAAGTGCGGGTGTTGACCGATTGGGTCGGCAGCTTCGGGCTGCCGAAAGCGCTCATCCGGTCGCTCGAGGAAAGCGGGGTGGAGTTCGCCTATGCCCGAAAGCCGCGCTTTCCGTTTTTCATTTACCGCCTCAACCGCCGCAACCATCGGAAAATTACGGTCATCGACGGGCGGATCGGCTACGTCGGCGGCTTTAACATCGGCCGCGAATACAACGGGAAAGACGCTGACTTCGGCGAATGGCGGGATTATCACTTAAAGGTGAACGGCGAAGGAGTGCACGACTTGCAAGAGCAGTTTTTGCACGACTGGGAAGAAGCAACGGGCCGGACGGTGCCTGACAAACGCCGCTACTTCCCGCCGCTTCCAGCCGGCGCCGTTCGCCATCAGTTCGTCGCCACCGACGGGGCCGCCCTGGAAGAACAGTTTATCGACATTATCCGTCAAGCGAAAAAAGAAATTATGATCGGCAGCCCATATTTCATCCCGAGCCGGCCGCTGTTTAACGAGCTGATGCAGGCGCTTCGGCGCGGGGTGCGCGTGACCGTCCTTGTACCGCTGAAGGCGGACCATTTATTTGTCAAAGAGGCCGCCTACCCGTACTTTTATCGGTTGTTGAAAGCGGGGGCGCGCATTTACCGCTTTTACCAAGGATTTTACCATGCGAAAACACTCGTCATCGATGAAGAGTGGTGCGATGTCGGCACGGCGAATTTCGACCGGCGCAGCTTGTTTTTGAACAGCGAGATCAACTGCTACGTGTTTGACCGCGCGTTTACCCGCCTCGTCAAACGGATGATCGAACGCGATTTGCTGCGCGCCGAGCCGCTGACGATCGAGTTTTGGCAAAAGCGCTCGCTCCTTGAGCGCGGCAAACAATCGATTTCCCAGCTCATCTCCGCCTGGCTTTGACCGGTTTTACGGGGCATTTCCGAAAAAAAACGGGTCAACCAAAAAAACCCCGGCGGGCGCTGCTGGCCGCCTGATGCCGCCAAAACTGCGCCGGCCGGGATTCTGCTCCCTGTTTCTCGATGGTCTTAGTCATGAAGCGTTCGCTTATTTCCAAAACGCCGTGAACCAGTGAAACAACCGCATGCCCAAATACACCCCGACGATGCCGGCGATGCCGGCCAACGCCGGAGGGGCGGGAATCGGCAACCGGAACAGCGTAAACAAAAAGCCAACGATCACGCCTGTCACAAGCGACAGCACGATTTCTTTCATCAGATTCGTCCTCCACCGTTGTTTTTTCTTTAGAATGCCCAAAAAAGAGGGGGCGCTCTCCCCCTCCTTCGTTTACATTTGTTCCGGCGCCGAGACGCCGATCAACGTCAACGCGTTTTTCAGTGTAATTTGCACCGCCTTGACGAGCGCGAGGCGGGCTTTCGTTTTCTCGATGTTGTCAAGATCAAGCACTTTTTCCGCATTGTAAAAGCTGTGAAGCGCAGAAGCCAAATCAAATGCATAGGCGGTGACGCGGTGCGGCATCCGCTTCAGCGCCGCCTCGGCGACGACCTCTGGAAAATCGCCGAGCACTTTCAACAGCTCGACCTCTTTTTCCGTTTCAACAAGATGGTGAAGCGCCAACTCGCCCTCGTAGGAAATGCGCTGCTCCTCCGCTTGGCGGAGAATGCTCGAGACGCGGGCATGCGCGTATTGGACGTAGTAAACCGGATTTTCGTTGGATTGCGACACGGCTAAGTCCATATCAAAATCGAGATGCGTATCGCCGGAGCGCATGGCGAAGAAATAACGGACCGCATCGACGCCGACTTCTTCCATCAACTCGCGCATCGTCACCGCTTTGCCGGTGCGCTTGCTCATTTTGACGCGCTCACCGTTTTGGTATAAGTTCACCATTTGGATGACTTCCACTTCAAGCGCCTCCGGATCGTAGCCGAGTGCGGCGATCGCCGCCTTCATGCGCGGAATGTAGCCGTGGTGGTCCGCCCCCCAAATGTTGATAAGCTTTTTGAACCCGCGCCGCAGCTTGTCTTGATGGTAGGCGATGTCCGGAAGCAAGTACGTATACGTTCCGTCCTGCTTAATTAAGACGCGGTCTTTGTCATCGCCAAACGCCGTCGAACGGAACCATGTCGCCCCGTCCTGCTCGTAAATGTAGCCGCGCTCGCGCAGGGTGGAGAGCGCCTCGTCGATTTTGCCGCTCTCATAGAGCGATGTTTCCGAATACCAGACGTCAAACGGGACGCGGAAGTCAGCCAAATCTTTCTTGATTTTTTCGAGCTCATAGCGGAGCCCGTATTCGCGGAAAAAGGCCAACCGCTCTTCTTCATCCACATGCACAAACCGGTCGCCGTATTCTTCGGCAAGCTGCTTGCCGATTTCGACAATGTCATCGCCGTAATAGCCGTCTTCCGGCAGCGGCATATCGGTGCCGAGCGCCTGAAAATAACGAGCTTCGACCGATTTCGCCAAGTTGTAAATTTGCTTGCCGGCGTCGTTGATGTAATATTCACGCGTCACGTCAAACCCGGCTTTCGCCAAAATGTTGCAAAGCGAATCGCCGACCGCCGCGCCGCGGGCATGGCCTAAATGCAGGTCTCCGGTCGGATTGGCCGAGACGAACTCAACTTGCACTTTTTCCCCATTGCCGACATTCGATTCGCCATACGCTTGTCCCGCCTGCAAAATCGCCGGCACGACCGCCGTCAAATAGCGGTTGTCCATGTAAAAGTTAATAAATCCCGGCCCGGCGATCTCGATGCGGGCGACCGATATGCGTTCGCGGTCAAGTTGCCCGACGATGGCTTCGGCGATCGCCCGCGGCGGTTTTTTCGCGATGCGGGCGAGCTGCATGGCGATATTCGTCGAGTAGTCGCCATGCGTTTTGTCGCGCGGCACCTCAAGCAACACTTCCGGCAGTTCCTCAGCGGCAGCCAGCCCCGCTTTCACCGCCGCGTCGCGGATTTCTGCTCTCATCTTTTCCTTGATTTGTCCGACAATGTTCACCGCTTATACCCCCTTAAATGTCAACGTCAACGTATGGCGCCCGCTTCGCTCGTCGCCTAGCATCAGTTCATACGAGAGAAAGAGCCGCCCTTTTTTCCGCTGCTCATCATATTGAAACTCCATGGCGCTCGTTTTTGCCGCCAGCGCCCATCGCCCGAACGCCGTCCCGTAATGGCCCGGTGTTTCCTGGCGGCGGCGGAACGTTTGCCTCATCTCGACCGCCCCGGAGCGAATGACGGCGACTTCCTCGGGCGCGATTTTCACCGTCGTTTTCACCCGTCCGAGTTCGTTTTCTTCTTCAAACTGCAAATAACCTGCTTTTCCTTTTATGTAGTACATGCCGTCCGCTTCGAGCACGACCGTCTCTTGACGCGCACCGTCGCGTATGACGGTCACTTGGCGGAGGCGCACCGGGATGCCGTTTGTCTCTTTCATCTTGATCAGCACACCTTTGCGAGCAAAACAGTCATAATTTATAGTATAAAGAACTGTTCCGCCCCATTCAAGGGGGGACAAAACAGACGGCGGATTTCTGCCCCGGTTGGCATGCAAAAGGTTCCAAAGCCGAAAAGGCTGGTGATTTAACAGGAAATGTGGCTTAACAACGGTGTTTCTCAAATTGAGAAACCTCATAAATGGTGCTCTTCTTTTCACTCGAGAACCATAGATTTAGGAAAATGGTTTTTTTCACCAGTCCTCGAAGCCAAAGAAAAAAGCGCCCTCGCGAAACCGCGATTTAGGCGCTTTTCCCTATTTTCATTTGGCCACCCAGCCGAGCAGCATTTCCCTCACAAGCTTGCTTGCCGTGTTCGCCGTTTGCTCGGAGTGGTCGTAAACCGGCGCGACTTCAACCAGATCGGCGCCGACGACGCGCACGTCGGAGCGGGCGATCTCATGAATGGCCGCCAACAGCTCTTTTGATGTAATGCCGCCGGCGTCGACCGTTCCGGTGCCTGGGGCATGGGCCGGATCAAGCACATCGATGTCGATCGTCACATACACCGGACGGCCAGCGAGCTTCGGCAGCACCGAGCGAAGCGGTTCAAGCACCTCAAACTTGGCGATGTACATGCCGTTTTCTTTCGCCCATTCAAACTCTTCCTTCATGCCGGAGCGGATGCCGAACGAAAAGACGTTCGTCGGACCGATCAGGTCAGCGACTTTGCGGATCGGCGTCGCGTGCGACAGCGGTTCCCCTTCGTAATGTTCGCGCAAGTCCGTGTGCGCATCCATATGAATGACGGCCAAATTCGGGTAGTATTCATACACCGCTTTAATAACCGGCCAGGAGACGAGATGCTCTCCGCCAAGGCCGAGCGGAAATTTGCCGGCGTCAAGCACCTTTTTCACGAACTGTTCAATCAGCTCCAAACTGCGGGCGGCGTTGCCAAACGGCAGCGGAATGTCGCCGGCGTCAAAGTAGCGAATGTCTTTGAGTTCGCGATCCAAATATGGGCTGTATTCCTCAAGCCCGATCGACACTTCGCGGATGCGGGCCGGACCGAACCGCGAACCGGGCCGGTAGCTGACCGTCCAGTCCATCGGCATGCCGTAAATGACCGCTTCGCTTTCTTCAAAGTTTGAGTGGCTGCCGATAAACACGTTGCCCGAATACGCTTCATCAAATCGCATCGCCTGCGCCCCCTTATTTCGTTAAATCCGCGACAAATTTCGGCAAGACAAAACACGCCTTATGCAACTCTTTCGTGTAATACTTCGTATCAATGTCATGGAATCGGTCATCGCTGACCGCCAGCGGGTCGTATTTTTTCGAGCCGAGCGTAAACGTCCAGAGCCCGCTCGGATATGTCGGAATGTTCGCCGTATACAAACGGGTGATCGGGAAAATTTCCTTTACGTCGCGATAAACGTTGCGGATCAAATCGGCTTTAAACCACGGGTTGTCCGTTTGGGCGACGAAAATGCCGTCTTCCTTCAACGCGTTGGCGATGCCGGCGTAAAATCCTTTCGTGAACAAGTTGACCGCCGGGCCGACCGGTTCGGTTGAGTCGACCATAATGACGTCATACTCGTTTTTACTTTTCGCGATATGCATAAACCCGTCATCGACTTTCACTTCAACGCGCGGATCGTCAAGTTTGCCGGCGATGTCCGGCAAGTAGGTCTTCGAACACTCGATCACTTTGCCGTCGATTTCCACAAGCGTCGCTTTTTTGACGCTTGGGTGCTTCAGCACTTCGCGGATGACGCCGCCGTCACCGCCGCCGACGACAAGCACGTTTTCTGGATTTGGGTGGGTGAACAATGGCACGTGGGCGACCATTTCATGATAGACGAACTCGTCTTTTTGCGTCGTCATCACCATGCCATCCAAAATGAGCATGTTGCCGAACTCCGCTGTTTCGACCATATCGAGCTTTTGGAACGGCGTTTGTTCTGTATGTAAAGTGCGGATGATGCGTGCGGTGATGCCAAAATGCTCCGTTTGCTTCTCGGTAAACCAAAGTTCCATCGGTAACATCCTTTCTCCGAACATTGCTTACTATACAAGTTTTCCTTGCCGCCAAAAAACTAAACATGAAAAAGTATAGTGCAATCTAGCAAAAATGCAAGAGGAACGAGTTTAAAATAAAAAAAATTTTTTCATACTGATAAGAAAAGCTGAAAACCTTGCTTGGCGAAGTGATGAAAGCAGAACGACGCATTCCGCCCGCCTATCGAAAACAATGCCGAATGGAATGAGGATGCCGTCGCTACGGCGCTGTCCATGTTTTGAAACAACGCCAAAACCATTGAGGTGATGCGCAATGGATCCGATCCCGGGCAGCCGTTTTCGCGGCACGTGGAAATATGTGCGCGCCGCCGTCTTTATCGGCTTTTTTCTCGCCATCTTTGCCTTCGCCGCTCTCGGGAGCTTTGTGTTGTTCGCGAAAATCGAAGGCGCCCCGCCGGTCGCCGTGCCGCAGACGACGATTTTTTATGCCGATGACGGCAGCAAAATCGGGGAAAGCGATCACGGACAGAAGCGGTATTGGGTCCGGCTCAAAGACATGTCCCCGCACGTCATCGAAGCGACGATCGCCGTTGAAGACCGAAAGTTTTACGAACACCACGGATTTGATTTGAAGCGGATCGCCGCCGCAATCATTGCCAATATACAGGCGATGGCGAAAGTTGAAGGGGCGAGCACAATCACCCAGCAATACGCACGCAACTTGTTTTTGACGCATGAAAAAACGTGGTCGCGAAAAATCCAGGAAGCACTGTACACGATCCGCCTTGAGGCCAACTACAGCAAAGATCAAATTTTGGAAGGCTATTTAAACACGATTTACTACGGCCATGGCGCCTACGGCATTGAGGCAGCGGCCCGCTACTATTTCGGCAAGCACGCGAGCGAGTTGACGCTCAGCGAGGCAGCCATGTTAGCCGGCATTCCGAAAGGACCGTATTACTACTCCCCGTTTGTCAATGAACAGCGGGCGAAAGTGCGGCAAAAAATCGTTCTCACCTCCATGGTGGAAGCCGGCTACATCAGCCGCAAAGAAGCGGAGCAGGCGTACCTCGACAAGCTCGTCTACGTCCGGCACCGCCAACAAGAACAGCCGATCGCCCCATATTTTCAAGATGTGGTCAAACAGCAGCTGCGCACAAAGCTTGGCCTTGATGAGCGGACGATCGAGCTTGGGGGACTGCGCGTCTATACGACGCTCGACCGGCGTCTGCAGCGGATCGCTGAAGAACAAATCGATCGCATTATCGACCCGCACTCCGCCATTCAAGCAGCGCTTGTCGCGATGGATCCGCGCACCGGAGAAGTAAAGGCGCTCGTCGGCGGACGCAACTATGAAGAGAGCCCGTTCAACCGGGCCGTGCAGGCGGAACGCCAGCCAGGGTCGACATTTAAGCCGTTTTTGTATTACGCGGCGATCGAGCAAGGATTCACCCCATCGACCCAACTGCGCAGCGAGCTGACGACATTTACGTTTAACGGCGGCCGATCGTCGTACACGCCGCATAATTACAATGACTACTATGCCAATGGCCCGATCACGCTCGCTCAGGCGCTCGCTGTATCCGACAACGTCTTTGCGGTAAAAACGCTCCAGTTCATCGGCGCCGACAAGCTTGTCGAAACGGCGAAAGCGCTCGGCATCACAAGCAAGCTGAGGGCCGTGCCGTCGTTGGCGCTCGGCACCTCGCCGGTGAAAGTGATCGACATGGTGGCCGCGTACAGCACGCTGGCCAACTACGGCAAACAAACCGAACCGGTGTTTATTAAAAAAGTCGTGGATGCAAACGGAAACGTGCTGTATGAACATAAGCCGGAGAGCCGGCAAGTGCTTGACCGCGACGCGGCGTTTGTCACGACTCATTTAATGACCGGGATGTTCGACCCAAAGTTAAACGGCTATACCACCGTCACCGGGCAGTCGATCGCCGATGAGATCACGCGTCCGTACGCCGGCAAGTCGGGAACGACGAAAACGGACAGTTGGATGATCGGGTTCGCCCCGCAGCTGGTCGCCGGCGTCTGGACCGGCTACGACCGCGGGGAAACGATGGACCGCCCGGCAGAAAGACAATACGCAAAGCAAATATGGGTGCACTTTATGGAACAAAGCCTCTCCGGTGAGCCGAAACAATCGTTCAAGCCGACCAAAGGCGTCATCGGCGTCTACATCGACCCGCAAAACGGCAAGCTGGCCACCGACGCTTGTCCGGTGAAACGAAAAACATACTATCTCATCGGTACAGAACCGACCGACTATTGCACCGACCATTTGGAAAAGAAAAAAAAGAAAAAAGAAGACGGCAAAAGCTGGTTCGAAAAATGGTTCCCATGGTTTTAAGCAAAGAAAATCCCCTGCGTTCAGACGCAGGGGATTTTCTTGTCCTAGTTTTCCTGTGTTATACATATAGGTTTAGTTTATCCCTTTTTCCAGGCAAGAACAAGCCCTTGAACAAATATGTTCACAAAACCGTCACAATTCGCCTTCGAGCCCTTTTTTCAGTTCGTCGCTCGAACGGTTCCACATCCCGATGTCATGTCCTTTCAAAAAGTCGGCGAGCACCCGCTTCGACTTGGCATCCATATGGTCGACGATGATGTGCCGTTTCAACGATTTATCCAACCGATTGACGTGTTCGGGCAATAACTTATAGCCGCGGCGCGCCTCACGGTCGACCGTCATTTCACACGCCGTCACCCCGGCGTAATACGGGCCGTCTTCACGGCGCTCGATCGTCACCCAGACGATCCAATACGGCTTGCCGTTTGGCACGGCGGAACGGTCCGGCAAAAACTTGATGCCGCGCTCAACGGCGCTGCGGGCATGCATCGCCCCCATATCAACGAACGCTTCACCCGCTTCGACGTCAATGATGACCGGCGACACGTTTTCTAAGCTCAACGCCCCGGCGCCAAAGCCGCGGTGCCCGTCGGTCGGGTCGTCTTTAATGATGTTAAAGCCGATGTTCTTTTTCTTTTTTTGCTCCATCCACTTGTTCCCTCCTTCCTACGTAAACAAGTTGGCGGCCAACGACTGCAAATTTTCCAATACAAACGGCAGCGCCACTTGAAACACCGGCTCAATCGTATATCGGTCAAGCGGCGTGAGCACAAGGATGAGAAAGATGAGCGCCCCGTAGCTTTCCCATTGCGTCATTTTCGCCCGCAGCCCGTCCGGCGCCAAGTCTTCAATAATACGATACCCGTCAAGCGGCGGAAACGGCAATAAATTAAACAAAAACAAAACAGCGTTCAAGCTGATAAAAATTTGGAAAAACAGATCAAACCCGGCGGCGAACCAATCCGGCAGCGCCCGCATCACACCGAAGTCGATCATCGCATACCAAACGACAAACCCAAGCGCGGCAAGCACGAGATTGCTCAGCGGTCCGGCGACCGACACGAGAATGCCGGCAAGGCGCGGATTTTTGAAGTAGAAGCGATTGACCGGCACCGGGCGCGCCCAACCAAACCCCGCGAGAAAAATGAGCAGCGTACCAAGCAAATCCAAATGGGCAAACGGCGACAGCGTCAGCCGCCCTTCATTTTTCGCCGTCGGATCCCCAAACTTGTAGGCGACGTACGCATGAGCGAACTCGTGCACGG
Source organism: Geobacillus jurassicus NBRC 107829 (assembly GCF_001544315.1). Lineage (GTDB taxonomy): Bacteria > Bacillota > Bacilli > Bacillales > Anoxybacillaceae > Geobacillus > Geobacillus jurassicus. The sequence goes on along the minus strand of NZ_BCQG01000034.1, from coordinate 18,494 downwards.
AAAACGCCAGCGCCAGCGTCAAGAGCACGTACGGAATTTCACTGAATGAATATGGCAAAATTTGATCCACTTCATAAACTCCTTTTCCCTATATTCACTATCTTTAGTATACATGATTTGCAGAAAAAAGTGGACTGAACTTCCTCCCCCCGTGGTATAATAAGCGCGACAGCACTCGACAATCGAATGGGGGAATGACCGTGCCGTATGTGACGATCAAAATGCTCGCCGGCCGCACGGATGAGCAAAAGAAAGCGCTTGTGGAGAAAGTGACCGACGCCGTCGTCGAGACGACCGGGGCGAAGCGGGAGAGCGTTGTCATATTCATTGAAGAAATGACAAAAGACCATTATGCGATCGCCGGAAAACGGCTGAGCGATGCCGAGTAAGGCGAAGGGCGGGAGCGCTATGAGGCGCTCCCATTGCTTTTTGGAACGAAAACGAATATTATTATATTTGGTTTTCAATATTGTTCGTTTTTTAGGAGGTTGCCCATGATTCGCTTTCTACGAAAATCGGTTGACCGGAAAACAGAATTTCTCGCCGGCTTGACGACGTTTGCTTGCGGTGTTGTTCTTTTTGCAGCTGGCGTTTTTGGTGCATTAACGACAAGAAGGTGTCCCGTTGTCTTCGGGACACCTTTTCTTTTCAGGATCAACCGGTCGTATTTTGGGCAACGAGGATTGCATGTTGAGGCAACTCCTTCTGCCGGCTGGCACATTAACAAAGCCCGCCTACACGCGGGCTTTATTGTTGCATTGACTGCGCAGCGTGTCAATGTACGCGTACGCTTCCTCGATTTCTTCTTCCGTATAGCGCTGTTTGCTTTTTAACACCGCAATTTTCGCTTTCACTTCGTCTCTCGGCAAATGTTCGAAATACAGCACGGTGGACACAAGCTCCAAAAAGCGGGCGTTTTGTTCATTCAACGCCTGCATGCATTCAGCAAGCCCCGGCATGTCCCAGTCGTAATGGCGCAAAAACTGCTCCCCCGCCTCGGTGAGCGTATAACGGTATTGCACATAACCGCTTTTTTTCTCTTTCACTTCATGTAAAAAGCCGAGCGCGCACAGCTCCTCGATGCGGCACGTCAGCTCCTCGGAGTACGGTCCGTAAAAGTGGAAATCGAACTTCTCGTAAAACGGAAAGTCGAGCTTTTTCGCGATGTAAATCATTTTTTGCAGCTTTTTGCGGCCGGCAATTTCCCCCGCGGCGGCCAGCGCCTTCATCACTTTCGCATGCTCCGTCAGCACTCTCCGTCATCTCCTAACCCTTTAAAATTTCCATAATCTTTTTCTTTACTGTCCGCTTCGTCGACAAGTCTTCGAGGAAATCAGCGGGGAAATATAGCTTATGGTCGGTGCGCCGCTTGCCGGAAATGGCGTCGACAAGCACCGATTCGCGCGACAGCTCGCGCAGCTCCCCGTTTGGCATTAACAAATAAATCGGCAGGCGCTCGCCTTCCTCGCCCGGCCGGTAAAAGTCATACGGCAAATCGGACGATGAATCGACGACCAAGTAATAGTCCGGATCGATCCACGCCTTTTTAAACAGCTCCCGCAGCTCAATCAACCTTGTCATTTGCTCGTTCGTCGGATGGAATTCCGTATATTTGAACAGGCGGCGGCGGACAAACCGCTGGCACAGGTCGCTTAAAATCGGGTCCCGTTCGTATTGCCATTGTTGAAAGTAGAACAAGATGATCGCTTCATCAAGCGCCAAGTAATCGCCGAGCGGCACGTTTCCTGCAAAAAACGATAAAAAGTGAACCGGCTCCGTTTGAAAACGATACCCTTCTTCATACAGCTTTTTCGCCCGGTGCAAAATTTTCGTCAAAATGACTTCCGCGCTGCGCGTCACGGGATGAAAGTACACTTGCCAGTACATTTGGTAGCGGCTCATGATGTAATCTTCGACCGCATGCATGCCGCTTCGTTTGATGACGACTTGGTCTTCGCGCGGACGCATGACGCGCAAAATGCGCTCCATGTCAAAGTAACCGTAGCTGACGCCGGTGTAGTAGGCATCGCGCAGCAAATAATCCATCCGGTCGGCGTCGATTTGGCTCGAAATGAGGCTCACAACGAGCTTGTTTGGATACGTCTTGGCGATCACTTCCGCCACTTTTTGCGGAAAATCGTCGCCCACTTTGCGCAAAGCGGCGTTCACTTCTGTATCGCCTAAAATGATCGCCTGTGTAAAATCTTCGTGGTCGAGGCGAAACACTTTTTCAAATGAATGGGAAAACGGGCCGTGCCCTAAATCGTGCAACAGCGCCGCGCATAGGCAAAGAAGGCGCTCGCTATGGTCCCAATGGTCGCGGCCGACAAACACGTCGTCAATAATGCGGCGAATGATTTCATAAACGCCGAGCGAATGGTTGAATCGGCTGTGCTCGGCGCCGTGGAACGTCAAATACGTCGTGCCGAGCTGCTTGATGCGGCGGAGGCGCTGAAACTCTTTTGTGCCGATCAAATCCCAAATCACTTTGTCGCGAACATGTATGTATCGATGCACCGGATCTTTAAACACTTTTTCTTCGTCAAGCTGCCCGCCGGAATACATCGCATCCTCCTCTTCCGTCTCCAACATACATCTATTATACGCCGTTTCTTGCGGCAAAGAAATAGTTGACTTTTTTCTCCGTCTTTCTCCATTATTGACGGAAAAAAACAAAAATCACCTTCTTTCGGCAAAGAAGGTGATCGCTTATCGCTTTTTCAACCTTTCGGCAATTTTATCAATCAGTTCGTCTTCCGTCAGCGCCGCCACAGGGCGGTTGTTGACGAAGGCGAACGTTTTTTTTCGCCCAGGGCCGCAATACGACTGGCAACCGATTTTGATGACCGCGTCCGGATCAAGCTTTTTGAGGCGCGGAATCAGTGTCTTTAAATTCGGCGCCTTGCAGTCGTCGCAAACGCGAAACTCATTCGCCATCACTCGTCATCCCTTTCTGTGGCGTTTGCTTTGTGTATTCTACCGCTTTCGCGGGAAAATTGCAAGTTGGCATGCTTTCACTCTGGGAATTTGCGAATCCCGTAAACTTGCAACGTATAATGTTTTGTTTTTTTGCCCATCCTTTTACTAGCATGGGAAAAAGGAGTGGAGACCGATGAAGCAACGACAAGACGCTTGGACAGAAGAAGATGATTTATTGTTGGCGGAAACGGTATTGCGCCATGTGCGTGAAGGAAGCACCCAGCTGAACGCGTTTGAAGAAGTCGGCGACAAGTTGAATCGAACATCGGCCGCCTGCGGCTTCCGCTGGAACGCCGTCGTCCGCCATCGCTACGAAGAGGCGCTCCAGCTGGCGAAAAAGCAGCGTAAAGAACGGCTGCGGCTGCTGGCCAAACAAGGCGGCGCGAAAAAGCGGCGCCTGTATGAACCGCCGATGCCGTCGCTTGAGGAGCTCGGCGAAGTGATGCAGCTGCCGGCCGTCGTCCCATCCTCTCCGCCGCAACAAGTGACGCTCGACCAAGTAATCGCGTTTTTAAAAACGTTCCAATCGCATGAACGGAAGCGGGAGGCGCTCGTCAAGGAAAACGAACGGCTGCGCCGCGAAATTGAAGAATTAAAGCAAAAAAATAAAGAACTTGAAGAAAAGGTTGCGAAATTAGAAGAAAATTCGTCGACTGTCCAAGAAGATTTTGAAACGCTCGTGAAAATCATCAACCGGGCGCGCAAAATGGTGTTAAAAGAGGAAGAAGAGCGGGGTCTGAAATTCCGGATGGACCCGAACGGAAACTTAGAGAAAATCGCCGAGTAACGAAAAAGGATGCCGGGTGAGAGCCGAGGCATCCTTTCTTGTTCGCGGAAAACGTCCATCATTCCCGCAGCGCATCTTTTCCGCCAGCGGTTGGCGGCAGCGAAGCGCCTCATCGAAGCCAAAAAGGCCTTACTGTTTGGCGCCTCCCGCTCGCTCTTCGGGAGACACGTTGGCATTTCGTTCGACGATGCGCGCCCAATATTGTTCATACCAATTCCATTCGCCGCCCTCGAGGGCAGACGAATACAGCTCGCCGCCAAACGACTGCAGCGTGCGCCAAAGGGCGACAAGCAGCTCATCGACCGACAGCTCGCGGCCGAGGAGCTCGGACAGCGACGCCATCACTGCCGGAACGACGTCCGGGTAGGCGAATTTCGTTTTGGTTCCTTGCCGGCCAATCTCATAAAAGCGGCGAATAAGCTCAGCCCGCGCGGCTCCACTCCCGTTGACGCAAAGGTAGATTTGCACTGCAACGCCGCCGCGCACGCGCCGTTGGGAAATGCCAGCAAATTTTTTGCCGCTGATGCTCAAGTCATAGCTTCCCGGACAATATGAGCCAATGACTTCCCCCGCCTCAACGCGTGCGCCGTACGAGGCAAGCATGGCGGCAATGAGCGCGTACATCGCTTCATACCCTTGCTCGATGGCGATCGTGTTTTTCATTTCCGGAAAAATGAGCGAGATATTCAACACCCCGCTGTCAAGGACGACCGCCAGTCCGCCGGAATTGCGGACGACGATGCGATACCCTTCCTGGCGCAAAAACGAAACGGCCTCATCAATGTACGGAAGCTTTGTATCCGCGGCGCCTAAGACAACGGTAGCCTCATGCACCCACGTGCGGACGACGGCATCCGACCGTCCGGCGCCGACCGCGGTGCATAATGTATCATCCATCGCAAACGATTGTTTCGCATCAAACAGCGGCCCGAAATGCGACTGGTCGATTACCCGCCATTTCGGCTGATGCAGCAATTCATGGCTCATCGCTAGTAACTCCTTGCATTGATCATCCCAACTCTATTTCATTATAGCACAATGAGCCTAAGCCGTTGGCGAAGGGCGCAAAAAGAACGAGGGGGCGCATGCCTCCCTCGTTTTCATCGATTTCACTAAGCAGCGATCCCGTCACTCCCGAAGCGACTGCGCTGCGGTGATGAGCGCGAGCTTGTAGGCGTCTTCCGCGCTGCAGCCGCGCGATAGGTCGTTGACCGGCTTGTTCAGCCCTTGCAAAATCGGGCCGACCGCCTCAAAGCGGCCGAGGCGCTGGGCGATTTTGTAGCCGATGTTGCCCGCCTCAAGGCTCGGGAAAATGAAAACGTTCGCGTCGCCTTGAATGGGGGAATTTGGCGCTTTCTTTTTCGCCACCTCTGGCACAAATGCGGCGTCAAATTGAAACTCCCCGTCAAGGACAAGATCCGGCGCCATTTCTTTTGCCAACCGCACCGCTTCGGCCACTTTTTCCGTCTCCGGCGACGAAGCCGATCCTTTCGTCGAGAAGCTGAGCATCGCCACGCGCGGCTTAAGGCCGAACATTTTCGCTGTCCGGGCGCTCTCGACTGCGATTTCCGCCAAATCTTGGCTGTCGGGCGCGATGTTGATGGCGCAATCGGCGAACACATATTGTTCCTCGCCGCGCACCATGACGAACACGCCGGACGTCTTGCGGATGCCTAGCTTCGTTTTAATGATTTGCAAAGCCGGTCGGACGGTGTCGGCCGTCGAGTGGGCCGCTCCGCTGACGAGGCCGTCGGCCGCTCCCGTATAAACGAGCATCGTGCCGAAATAGTTTTCATCGAAAAGCAACTCGCGCGCGGTTTCTTCTGTCACTTTCCCTTTGCGCCGCTCCACAAACGCCGAAACGAGCTCATCAAATCCGCCATAGCGGCGCGGGTTGGCAATCTCCACCCCATCAAGCGGCAAGCCCAGCTCAGCTGCTTTCGCCTTCACCGCCTGTTCATCGCCAAGCACGATCGGCTGAAGCACTTGTTCCGCCGCCAATCGGCTCGCCGCCGTAAGAATGCGGTCATCCGTCCCTTCCGGAAACACGATTTTCCGTCCGGTTCCGGCCACTTTCGTTTTTAATGCCGCAAATAAATCGTTTGCCACGATTCATGCCTCCCTTAATGCCCAGCCGGCGTCTTTCGTTCGGAAACACGCCAGCCTTTTTCTACTATAATAAGCATACCTCTTTAATAGGGAAACGCAACGCCGGTAAGCCCTTCCAACAAATAATTCACCTTTTGGAACAATTCAGTATACTTTCGCTCCGTGCACCAATGTCCGCGTTTTTGGGCAAACTATGATATAGTGATATTGTACATATTGATCTCATAAGGAGTGACGATGATGAGCGAAGCGGCCCAAACGTTGGATGGTTGGTATTGTTTGCACGATTTCCGCACGATTGACTGGAGCGCGTGGAAAACGCTGCCGGGCGAAGAGCGCCAAGCAGCCATTGACGAGTTTTTGGCGCTCATCGACAAATGGGAAGCGACCGAAAGCGAGCAACAAGGAAGCCATGCCATTTATACAATTGTCGGACAAAAAGCGGACATTCTGTTCATGATTTTGCGTCCGACGCTGGATGAGTTGCATGAAATCGAAACAGCGCTTAACAAAACGAAACTCGCCGACTATTTATTGCCCGCATACTCGTACGTCTCGGTCGTCGAGCTGAGCAACTACTTGGCATCCGGCAGCGAAGATCCATACCAAATTCCAGAAGTGCGCCGCCGTTTGTACCCGATTTTGCCGAAAACGAACTACATTTGCTTCTACCCGATGGATAAGCGGCGCCAAGGCCAAGACAACTGGTACATGCTCTCGATGGAACAGCGGCGCGAACTGATGCGCGCCCACGGCATGACCGGCCGAAAATACGCCGGCAAAGTGACGCAAATCATCACCGGCTCCATCGGCTTGGATGATTTTGAATGGGGCGTCACCTTGTTTTCGGACGATGCACTCCAGTTCAAAAAGCTCGTCTATGAAATGCGCTTTGACGAAGTAAGCGCCCGCTTTGGCGAGTTTGGCTCCTTTTTCGTCGGCACCCGTCTGCCGGTGGAAAACGTCTCTTCTTTCTTCCGTGTATAATCAAAAGAGGGTGTCCCAAACGCAGCGGGGCACCCTCCTTGCTTTTTGCTTCCTATTCTTCAAGCAATCGGCGAACTTCCTCTCGCGAAAGATCGACCAAATGTGCAATTTCTTCCACCGTCATTCCTTTGCGCGCCATGTTGCAGACGAGCTGCTTCATTCCTTGTTTTATTCCTTGCTTCATGCCTTCTTTCATCCCTTGTTGGATCCCTTCTTCCAATCCCTCTTTTCTTCCTTTTTGCTCATACGAAATGATCAGCTCCAACACCTTCTCTTTTTCTTTCGTTTCCATCGCCTTCACCTCTCTTTGCAGTTGTTGCTCTTCTTCCTCCGACAGCTTCACATACGTTTCAAAAAAGCCCAACAGCAGCCGTTGCCTCGCTTCATCCAGTTCCAACCGCACGAGCATGCGCAAAAACTCTTTTTTCAGTTCAATCCGTTCACTTTCAGTATACCCCATTTGGCTGAGCAAGGCAGCTGCCACCGGATTGTCTCGGCGGATGTAATTCCGCCAATGTTGCTTGCGCAGCTCCACCGGGAAAAAGCGGAAATGCAGCACCTCGCCAAAAGGAAACTCGATGGAAAACACGGATGGTTCATCACGGAAGGCATCATAGCTGAAGACGGCGATCGGAACGATGCGGGTGCGGTATTTTTCGAACAAGCGGCTGAAATAGACGAACATGCGCTCCGGAAACGACGGCTGTACATAGCTTTGGTTTTCCACATGAACGATGATCAGCCCGTCTTCCCCTTTCAGCTTCGTCTGGACCAATAGATCGACGCGGTACTTTTCTCCTGCGGTCACATCGGTAAACAACTCCTCGGACAGAAAAGACAAATGGCGAAAATCAATATGCTCGTGCATATCGGGGAAAAAGAGGAGGATAAATTCTTCGAAGAACGTCTGAATCAGCTCTTTGAATAAGCGGTCATGATCAATGGCCATCTGATCACCTCACAGAAAAAATGTTCATTGATATCGATTCGCGAACGTGAATCAAAAATCCTGCACGGAAGGACAAAAACTCCCCTGCTGCTCGTCCATGTTACCGTCCAAATCAACAAGATGATGATCCGCCAGAAATGCACGTACAGCGTTCGAGCGCAAAAAAAGAAACGGGCGGCTTCATATGACCGCTCGCTTTCCTTTTTTCGGACAACCGCCTCTGTTTCTGTCATATACGGCACAAACGCCCCATACATATAAATCAGAAATTCCATTTAAGCCGTTTGTCCGACTGTCACCATTTTCTCGTTCCACCAATAGCCTATTACTGTCGAAATTCACAACGACTGAGGTGACGATATGGGCCAGATCGCTCCCTCCATTGTAGCCCACACAGAAGAGGAAGTAAAATTGTTGGCTCGGCTCATGCGAGCTGAAGCGGAAGGAGACGGGCGGCTTGGGATGCTGATGGTCGGCAACGTCGGCGTCAACCGCGTCATCGCCGATTGCCTTGACTTCCGCGGCATCCGCTCCATCCGGCAAATGGTGTTCCAAAGCCCAGGCGGCTTTGAGGCGGTGCAAAAGGGCTATTTTTACCAACGGGCGCGCGAAGTGGATATAGGCCTAGCGCGTCAAGTGCTCCGCGGTTGGCGCTACCACCCAGCGACGAACGCCCTTTGGTTTTTTAAACCGCCCGAAGGCCAACCGTGCCCGCCGCAATGGTTTGGCCAGTGGAACGTCGGCCGCTACAAATCGCACTGCTTCTTTGCGCCGACCCCATCCGACTGTCCGCGCGTTTACTAACTTTTCATACGAGGAGGTTTTTTATGTCCAACTATACAGAAAACAACTTTTATCCGCTTGATGAAGAACGGCAACAGCCGTATGCAGCGTATCCGTACGGCTATCCGTATCCGCAACCGTATTATCCGGCGGCGTACCCGTATTATTACTATCCGCAAGCGGCTGCCGCTCCAACTATGACGCCGGCGGCAACTGCCGCCCCGACGTTCGGTTTGCAGGCGCCGACGTTTACCGCCCCGACACCGACGCCGACCACCGCCGCCGGGCCGGCCACCACCGGCCCATCGATTCCAGGGATGCTGCCGATTGAAGAATCGTACATTGAAAACATTTTGCGGCTAAATAAAGGAAAAGTCGCCACTATCTATGCGACGTTTGAAAACAATCGCGAATGGAATGCGAAAGTGTTTCGCGGCGTCATTGAAGCGGCTGGGCGCGACCACGTCATTTTAAGCGACCCGCAAACGGGAACGCGCTATTTGATCCCGATGATTTACCTCGATTACGTCACATTTGAAGGAGAAATCGCCTACGAATATCCGTTTGCCGGTGCCTCCGCCACACCGCTGGCCTCCTATTCGCCACGCTGAATGCCAGCGCAAAACCGATGTTCGATGAGCAGGCTGCCTTAAGGGCAGCCCCTCTTTTTTCATCCGATGTGACGGCCATCACAAGTTGCTGATGCCCAGTTGTATATAATGGCGGCAAACGAAACCAAAGAGGCGCCTCCTATAATTTGGACGGCTCATGATATCCTGCTCGGGGTACACCTTGCCCTGCGCTTCGTTTACAGCCATTTGAACGCCGCATAGCCGATCATCACCCAGGCGACCAAAAAGGCGACGCCGCCAAACGGAGTAATGGCGCCAAGCGGCTTGATTTGCGTGACACTCAACACATACAAACTGCCGGAAAACAGCACAATGCCGGAAAACATCACCCAGCCCGCCGCACTAAGCAACCCGACATTCGGCGCCTTGCCGGCGAGAAGCCCAACGGCAAGCAATCCTAACGCGTGGAACATCTGGTATTGCACCGCCGTTTTCCAAATCTCCAAATAGCGATCCGGAATTTTCCCCTCAAGCCCATGCGCCCCAAACGCTCCCAACGCCACAGCCAAAAACGCGTTGAGCGCACCGAGGATGATAAACGGTTTCATCACTCATCCGCCTTTCTCATCGAAGTTTCCTCCTCTCATTATAAACGAGGGGCCCTCCGATCACAAATCGATAGCGGCAAGGGAGTCAGTCAAGGATTTGTGAACAATGTTTCTTTCACATTTTGTTTTTGACCTCTTTTAATAACTCGATGATGACATCATTCTGATTCTTTTATCGTTCTTAGTGTTCTTTCGATCGTATTAGTCGAAAAGAAAACGATGATGAGTAATGCGATCCCAACAATCCAATTCCATTAAATCCCCCCGGTCATTTTAACATGGAAAAATTCGCGAGAACGGGTTAAAAAGCGTGACCCCCTGTTGTCACCACCAATTTGACAGAACAAGCAAGTTGGAGCGCTACTGACCGAACCCGCAAGCCGGAGAACCGCTTCTCGTTCTCCAGCGCCAAACAGAACAAGCCGGTTAAGCTGGAAAACCCGTGGAGAAAAACCGCTCTACGGGTTTTCTTTGTCTCGCCTTCAAAAATCCAACAACGACTCCCCGTTCGCCTCATCGTCAATATCGGGAGAGCGCCCGCCAACGGACACCCCCCCAACTGAAAGCCCGCTCCCAGCTGAAATCGGCCCGCCAACGACAAGCGGACCTGTAGGGACAGACGGAGTAGACGGTTGCGGCTGGCCAGCTGTTTCGAGCATTAAGTCGCATAAGGCACGGATAGCGGCGACGTGTTCACGCATCCGCTGCGGATCATTGACCGCCTTGGCTTTGCGCAATTCGTCTTCGATTTTGGCAACGACAGCAGCAAATGAAATAGCCATGATTTCTTCCCCCTTGCTCATTCGGTGCGGACGCCGATGTTTTCAATTTGCCAGTCGATCGGTTCGCGTCCGTGCTCAGCTAAAAACGCATTCGTCCGCGAAAACGGTCGATGGCCGAAAAAGCCGCGCGCGGCGGAAAACGGGCTCGGGTGCGGCGCTTCGATAATGAGATGGCGCGGGTTTGTAATCCGTTCTTTTTTCTCCTGAGCGTTCCGGCCCCAAAGCAAAAAGACGACCGGATCGTCTTTTTCATTGACGAGTTCAATGACGCGGTCGGTGAAATGTTCCCACCCTTTGCCGCGGTGGGAGTTTGCCTGGCCGCGCCGGACCGTAAGCACCGTGTTTAACAATAGCACCCCTTGCTTCGCCCATTTCACGAGGTAGCCGTTATCCGGTATGTAGCAGCCAAGGTCGTCATGCAGCTCTTTGAAAATGTTCGCCAAAGACGGCGGCACCGGCACGCCCGGCTTGACGGAGAAACTAAGCCCGTGCGCCTGCCCCGGGCCGTGGTACGGGTCTTGCCCAAGCAGCACGACTTTGACGTTCGCATACGGCGTATAATGAAGGGCGTTGAAAATATCGTGCATATCGGGATAGATCGTCCGCGTTCGGTACTCTACTTTTAAAAATTCGCGCAGCTTCAAGTAGTACGGTTTTTGAAACTCCTCTTCAAGCAGCGGAGCCCAGTCGTTTTTGAGAATCGGCATTGTAAGCAACTCCTTTTGCCGTCGGCTTTTTTCCTTTTATCATTGTAACCAAAAAGCCCCCAGCGTCAAAGCGAAGTGAATAGGCAACCATAGCGAAACCTGCTTCCCAACGGGAAATGCGCCAATCCCCTGCCGCGGCCATCAAAAATTGAAGGGAAGATCAAAATGTCTACGAAATCAACCACCGGAGCAGCCAAGCGCCAAACAACACGTATAAAAAAATGATCAGCGCCCCAGCGGCCCAGTTCGTCGGCTTGCCGCGCTTGGCGAGCTCTTCCGCCCGCGCCCGGTGTTCGGCGACGATGTCGTTCGGCAGCCATTTCAGCGCCAAATAAATGCCAAGCGGCACAAGCAACAAATCATCGATATACCCAAGAACCGGAACGAAATCGGGAATCAAATCAATCGGGCTGAACGTATATGCCACAACAACCAGCATAAACAGCCGCAGCCAGATGGAAACACGTCGATCGCGGATCGCGGAATACAAGACGAATATGTCCCGTTTCAGCGTCCTTGCCCATTCTTTCCACTTTGTGAACATCGCGTTTCCCTGCCCTTTCCTGTTTCATATAGTATAAAATATGGGTATAGTAGTGTAAACGCTGCAAAGTGGACAACCTTCCCGCGCCATCATCAAGCCAAATTATCGATCATTTGAGGTGAACGACCATGGACAGGAAACGATTTTACGTTGTACATGAAGAACAGCCAGACCGGCATGTTGTATACATAAAAGGCGAGCTTGATTTGGCGGCGGCGGAACAATTTCAGCGCGCCGTCGAGCCGCTCGCTGGCGATGCGTCGAAACCGCTCGTCATCCGCCTTGAAGAATTGACGTATATCGACAGCACCGGCATCGGGATGTTTGTCGCGCTATTAAAAACGCGAAAAAAGCAAGGAGCGCCGTTTGCGATTGAGAACGTACCGCCGAAAGTGCAACGCTTGTTTGATTTAACCGGCGTATCCTACTTGTTTTCGACAATGAATGACACGACAGAAAGGATCGAGGGGCAATCATGAAAGAGCACGAAACCGTCGTACAGCTGTCGATTCCAGCCGATGCGCAGTTTATCGATGTCGCGCGTTTGACGCTATACGGGCTGGCCGCCAAGATGGGGTTTTCCTATGAAGAGATTGAAGATATGAAAGTGGCCGTCTCAGAGGCGTGCAACAACGCTGTTTTGCATGCGTACAACGGAAGGGGTGGCGTCATTCATCTTCGCTTTGAGATGCGCGCCGATGCGCTTTCGATCATCATTAAAGACGAGGGCAAAGGGTTTGATTACAAACGGGTGTCCAAACAAGCAGCGCCCCTGTCCGCGAAGCCGCTTGAAGACGTCAAAGCTGGCGGCCTCGGCCTGTTTTTGATGGAAGCGCTCATGGACGATGTCAGTGTCACGACAAAGGGCGGAACGGAAGTCCGCCTGACGAAATTCCGCCATCGCGGCGAAGGAGAGCATGCCCATGACTCTATATCCCCCTCCTCTGTCCAAGAGCAAGCTTGACGCCCTCATTTCCGCCTATCAACAAACAAAGACGGAAGAAGCGGCGACCGCCTTGCTCGTGCGCTTCGAGCCGCTCATTGCGGCCGCAGCGAAAAAAATGGCGCGCAGCCGCCCTGACTTTTACGAAGACTTGTTTCAAATCGGACGGCTGTCGTTTTTGCGCCTTCTCGATCATTATGACCCGAGCCAAGGTGCAAGCTTTGAGTCATACGCCATGAAAAGCTTGATCGGCTATATGAAAAACTATTTGCGCGACAAAGCATGGTACATCCAAGTGCCGCGCAAGGTGAAGGAAAAAGGAAGCAAAGTGCAGCAAGCGATCGATGAATTGACTGTCAAGCTCGAGCGGTCGCCGACGATCGATGAGATCGCCGGCCACTTAGGCTTATCGGTCGAAGAAACGATCGAAATTTTGGCCGGACGCGACCATTACCAAGCCGTTTCGCTCGACGCCCCGGTGCAAGACGGGGAAAAAGATGCGACGACGATCGGCGAGTTCGTCGCTGATGAAGCGAACGAAATCGAGTCATTGATCGAGCGAATGGACTTGGAGCAGGCGATCGGCAAACTGAGCGAGCAAGAGCGAATCGTCATCGACGCCGTCTTCCGGCGCGGGGAAACGCAGCGCTCGTTAGCCGAGCGGCTCGGCGTCTCGCAAATGACGATCAGCCGCATTCAAAGACGGGCGATCGCTAAATTGAAGCGGCAGCTCGCCGCCTATTCGTCATAGCGGCCAAACATAGCGCCGCCGGTGCTAACGGCGGCGCAGCAACAACAACGTCTGGTCATCTTTTTGTTCGTATTGATGATACGCTTGAATATGCTCGTACAACTCGCGCACGATCTCCGGCGCCGGCTGATCAAGGTTGACGCGGGCGACCATCGCGGCGAGAACGGAAAAGTCATCGTCCGTCTCTTCGCCCCGTTTTTCCGTCACCCCGTCGGTGTACAGCAGCACAAAATCACCCGGTTCGAGCACAACCGATTTGGTCTCAAATGAAAATTGCGGAAACAAGCCGAGCGCGCAGCCTTTGGCGCCTAGCGGCACGCATTGCTTCGTTTTCGCCCGGTACCAAAGCGCCGGTTCGTGTCCGGCGCACGCATACGAGAACGTATGCGTTTTTTCGTTGTAATTGCCAACAAACATCGTGACAAACATCGACGGCTCGGTGTAATCGTAGGCAAATCGGTTCAGCAGATCAAGATACACGTGCGGCTGCGTTCCGTAATGGACGGTCCGGTCCAGAATAAATTTCATCAGTGTCATGAGCATCGCCGCTGGAATGCCTTTTCCCGATACATCGGCAATGCCGACGGACACCGATGTTTGATGGACAGCAAAGTGATAAAAATCGCCGCTCAACACTCGGGCAGGGACGCTGAGGACACCGATGTCGATGTACGAAGGCAAGTTCACTTTCGAAGATGTCTGCAAAAGCGACCGCTGCATGTTCGCCGCCAACGACAGTTCAAAGTCGAGTTGTTCGCGCTCGCGTTCAAGCCGCTCTTTCTCTTTTTTCTCCGTCATGTCGCGCAAAACAGCGACAAGCCCCGTCAGCGCACCGTTTTCTAGCACCGGCGCCAGCGTGTACCCGACCGGCAGACAGACGCCGTCGCGGCGGCGAAACGACTCCTCTTCGACGCGGATCACTTCGCCGCTTTTCAGCCGTTTGACGACGCGGCGCAACTGCTTCCAATCCCACTTGTCGCCGTCTGGCCCCGCGAGCGAGACAAACGAAAACAGCGGCTTGCCTCTCGCCTCTTCCAACGTGGCGCCGATCAACCGGCTCGCCTCCGGATTCATCCAAACGATCTGCCCGTCGCGATTGACCATCAGCAATCCTTCTCCAAGGGCGTTGGCCATCATCTCAAGCTGTTGTTCGCGATGTTTCAGCTCCACGTATGGCTTTTCAACCGTCTCCACATACATCGCGCGCACGACATACAAAAATCCGGCCATTTCATAAAGCTGCCCCCATAGCCCGTACCCGTTGCCAAGCATGAGCAGCCATTGGCCGAGGGCAAATAATAGAAGCGCCATAGACCAGTATAGGAACGCGGGCGCCCTCCCTTGCCGAAAACGCCGCCATACAAACACGGCCGCCGCTGCATTAAGCAAACCGACTGCACCTTCCCCTGCATGCCACCAAAACGGCCAGCGGCTCGTCCCATGTGCCGGCCAAAGCGGCGCCGCAAAATGAATGAACAGCCCGACGGCGGCTGTATACACAAACGCGGCCAAAAACGACTGCCATCGCTGCCCGCTTTGCCGTTCCATCACCTCATCGGACCGCGAAAAGAGAAAGAGCAACCCCCAAGCAAGCGTAAAGCGGGCGGCGAGCGAAAACAGCGCCGCCGAGGCATCGGCTTCTGTGAAGGAAAGGACAAAATGAAAAGAAAAGAGCGCCCCCGCAGAAAAAAACAACGCCCCCATCATGAGCCGCTCCGTTGACAGCGTATGCGGAAATACGGCCCATCCTTGCAAGGCGACAAGCCAACAGACGACAACAGCGGCAAGCCCTAAAGAAAGATGAACAGAATAATAGAATTCGGGCAAAAGCAGAAGCCGCCGGCCAGCGAACAGAAGCAGGCCGAACAGCCCGGCCGCCAGCGCTGCCGCTATACTGTGTCCACGCGTCGGACGATATCGTTGATCTTTGTTCACAAATGGTGAACCTCCACTCCTCACTGCTATATGGTTTATTATACCACACGTTGGACGCCAAGCGTATACGAACGTCGACGGCAGCGCTTTCCGCTTCCATCGCCGGAACAACAAAAAGGACGCTCTCTAGACAGAGAACGTCCCTAACCGCGGTTATTTCCCATGCAATTTCGAACTCGGCAACCTGCTCAAAGCGCCCTATTAGAATGTGTGCGCCAACTCTTTCGCCCGGGCGATGGCGTTTGCTTTAATTTCCTCCGCCTTTTCCGGCATCGCCGCATGCCCTTCGACAAACAGCCCTTCAAACGACGGCACCCCGAAAAATTGCATAATGACGCTTAAATACCGGTGCCCCATCTCCATTTGCGCCGCTGGGCCCTCGGAATAGAAGCCGCCGCGCGCTTGAATGTGGAGCGCTTTTTTATCCGTAAGCAATCCGACCGGCCCTTGTTCCGTATATTTAAAGGTCTTGCCGGCGACCGCCACCGCGTCAATGTACGCTTTAAGCACCGGCGGGAATGAAAAGTTCCACATCGGCGTGACAAACACGTATTTATCAGCAGAGACGAATTGGTCGCATAATTCATTCATCCGTCCAACTTTCGCTTTTTCTTCAGCGGAGAGCTGTTCAAACGACTGGCCGGAACGGAGCTTGCCCCAACCACTGAACACATCGACGTCGATTTCCGGAATGTATTCTTTATACAAATCGAGATGGATCACCTCATGGTCCGGATGCACTTGCTTGTACGTGTCAATAAACGCCTTCCCGACCGCCATGCTGTACGATTGCGTATCGTCGTGAGGGTGGGCGGTGATGTACAATACTTTCGTCATGATGCATACTCCCCTTCTTTGCTGGTGTCACCATTTTAGTGTTTTCCGTTTACGAAAATGGCATACATTTATTTTTAAATCAAATATCTCTAATACGAGATATAATTATATAAGGAGTCGAGACGCTTGGCAACTGATTTAGCTCAAAAAAATTGCCCTAGGTAAAGGCAATTTCAGCGTGAGTCGGTTATTCGCTTTGTTCAACGACAAACGGGTTGCCGCTGATTTGTTTTCGCACTTCATCCGTAAGTGCAAACGATTCGTTGTTGACAGCGCTTTCATCACCGCCGTCAGGCAAATGCCCGCTTCCATCGTAGTAGATCGGTTTTCCTTCCATGATGGCTTCCCCCTTGATCAATGCAGGATGCAGGAACTAGTCTACACTTCTATTTTACCATTTATTCAGAAAATATTCGATGGCATTTTGAAATTTACCCTAAAAAAGCGATGTCATTTCCATACACCCTTTGTTCAGCTGCAAAAGTCCACAAAAAACCGGGGCTTTTGCCCTGCCCCGGTGCCCGTTTCATCAAAAAGCGATTTTTTCCTCCAAAAAGGACTTGAGCTCCCCGATCGGCAACCGCACTTGTTCCATCGTGTCGCGGTCGCGAACGGTCACTTGGCCGTCTTGTTCAGACTCGAAATCGTACGTGATGCAAAACGGCGTGCCGATTTCATCTTGGCGGCGGTACCGTTTGCCGATCGAGCCGGTTTCGTCATAGTCGACCATGAAATGTTTCGCCAGCTCTTCGTAAATGCGGCGCGCCCCGTCAGCGAGCTTTTTCGACAGCGGCAAGACGGCTGCCTTGTACGGCGCCAGCGCCGGATGCAAATGCATCACCGTCCGGGTCGTGCCGTCTTCAAGCTGTTCCTCGTCATAGGCGTCGATCATAAACGCAAGCGTGACGCGGTCGGCGCCAAGCGACGGCTCAATGCAGTACGGGATGTAGCGTTCGTTCGTTTCTTGGTCAAGGTAATGGAAATCCTCGCCCGAGTATTCCATATGCCGCTTTAAGTCGTAATCGGTGCGCGACGCGATGCCCCACAGCTCGCCCCAGCCGAACGGGAAATGGTACTCGATGTCGGTCGTGGCGTTGCTGTAGTGGGACAGTTCTTCTTTCGTATGGTCGCGCAGACGAATGTTTTCCTCGTTCATGCCGAGCGACAACAGCCATTCCTTGCAAAACTGCTTCCAATACTCAAACCACTTCAGCTCTTCGCCCGGCTTGCAGAAAAACTCGAGCTCCATCTGCTCAAACTCGCGCGTGCGGAACGTGAAGTTGCCCGGCGTAATTTCATTGCGGAAGCTTTTGCCGATTTGGGCGATGCCAAACGGCAGCTTTTTGCGCATCGTGCGCTGGACGTTTTTAAAGTTGACGAAAATGCCTTGCGCCGTCTCCGGACGCAAATAAATTTCGTTGGCGCTCGATTCGGTGACGCCTTGGTACGTTTTGAACATTAAGTTGAACTGGCGCACGTTCGTGAAATCGCGGCTGCCGCATTCCGGACAGGCGATGTCGTATTCGCGGATGAGCTCATCCATTTTCGCGAGCGGCAAGCCGTCGACAACCATTTCGATCCCTTTGGCTTCCAGCGCCTTCTCGATCAACTTATCGGCGCGATGGCGCGATTTGCACTGTTTGCAGTCGACCATCGGATCGTTGAAATTGCCTAAATGGCCGGACGCTTCCCACGTTCTCGGGTTCATCAAAATGGCGGCATCCAAGCCAACGTTGTACGGCGACTCTTGAACGAACTTTTTCCACCACGCCCGCTTGATGTTGTTTTTCAGCTCGACCCCTAGCGGGCCGTAATCCCACGTGTTCGCGAGCCCGCCGTAAATTTCCGACCCCGGGAAAACGAAGCCGCGATGCTTGGCGTGAGCGACGATTTCTTCCATTGTAACAGCCATTGTTTTCATCCTCCTCCAATTTCGGTTTCCAACAATCAAAAACGCCCTCGCCCTTAGGCCTAACGCCTAGGGACGAGAGCGTAGCTCCCGCGGTTCCACCCTAGTTGATGCGCCGACAGCACATCCTCTTTTTTCCATTCCCGCTCCGGACTGCCGTTTCATTAACCGTCTTCACCGGGCTCCCACCGTCCCCGGCTCGCTTCGGAAGAGAGGGTTAACTACTATTGATCCGTCATCGCGATCCATATATGATTTGTCCATTATCATAGCAAACCCCCAAAACCTTTGTCAACGCCAGCCTGCCTTTTG
>NZ_BCQG01000033.1 GCF_001544315.1 Geobacillus jurassicus NBRC 107829 | reverse complement strand
CGACTCGAGCGCCGCTCGTTTATGTGCGGTAGCTTTTCAACACGCGTTCGACATACGCCCGCGTTTCGGCAAACGGCGGTACGCCCCCATAGCGGTCGACGTGCCCAGGCCCGGCGTTGTAGGCGGCCAAGGCGAGAGTGATATTGCCGCCATACCGGTCAAGGAGCTGGCGCAAATATTTTACGCCACCGTCGATGTTTTGCGCCGGATCAAGCGGATCGTCCACGCCGAGCATTTTCGCCGTGCTTGGCATGAGCTGCATGAGTCCAAGCGCTCCAGCCGGGCTTTTCGCATCGGGACGGAAGTTTGACTCATGGCGAATGACGGCGCGGATAAGCTGCGGGTCAACATCGTATTTTTCCGCTGCCGCTGCAATCAAGGCATCGATGGAAGAGGGTGCGCTGGAAGCGGCGGCCTCTTCATGCTCGAGCGGGGTGCTGCTATGGCCGGCGGGCGCCGGAGGCTGACCGCTTGAGGCGGCTTGAGGCGCCTCGGCAGATGATTCCTCCCCGCGGCTGAGATATTCGGCAAGCAAGGTTGAAAACAGGGATGGAGCCGGCGATGGCAGCAGGCTTGAGCGCCCGGGTGAGAACGCATCGAGCGCCTGCCATTCAACGAGCAGCTTTAATGGCGAAACGGTCATCGTCTTTCCTCCATTTCCTTCTTGCGGGCGTAAAAGCGGGCGATTTTGTTTGGCGCCGGGCGGCGCGGAATGCCAAGCGCCCCAAGCAGGCGCAAAAACCGCTCCTCACCCGCTTCCACGTGATCCACTTCATATTCAAGTTCGTAATCTTCGCTTTGCAAGTAACGGTTATGGTCAAGGCATAACGTGCCGCCTTCATGCGGCCATTCAGCGCGGTCGGTGACAAGGGAGCCAAAGCAGCGCACCTCTTGTGGATTGACGCCCATTTCGATAAGCAAAGCGGCGATCACCCCACGGGGTGCTGCCTTGCCGGCAAGCAATGCTTCCATTTCGGATGGTGAAAGCGGCTCATGCGTTTCCAAAATGGTTCCATCCACCCGAGTTTGTTTCAACGTCAAGGTCAGGCGTCCTTCTTTCGCCCGGATGCGCAGCGCCGCCGCCCGTTCTTTCAGGGCGAATGACGGAGTGTCAAAGTAATGGTTTTCCTGGCGGCGGAAAGCGCCATCATCAAGGCGAAAAGCGGTGCGAACGGCGGTGAACTCCGCCGCCGTCAACAAGTTTTTTAACTCGATCTCCACTTCTTGACGCATGGTAAATCTCCTTCAGGCAAGACATCGTCTCCTTCTATTATCAGTCGTTTTGCGGCGAATATCAATTATTTCGTCTGCATAGGGTGAATATGGTAAAATAAAAGGCGGATGGTTGATGCGGAAGGAGAGGAAGCATGAACGAAAAAGTGATCGTTAGGCGGGCGGAGCGGGAAGGCGGCCGGCTTTGGCTGTATGTCAATGATGCTCCGGTTTCGCTCGATCGCGTGACGCCGAAACGCCATATGCTTGTCGACTCGGATGCATTGGCGTTTGCGTACATTTTGGAAACTGATGACCGCTTTCTTTATGCCATCATCCCGAAGCAATGGTGGCCCAAGCTGAAGGCGGCGCTTGACGCTCGGGAGCCGGTCTGGCTTCGGTGCGGGGAAGCGGCGGTCGAGCTCCAACAGTTTAGTGACGAACTGTCTTATTTGCTTGAAAATATTCGCGGCAACGCCAACTATGGCGAGGCGCTTGAACAGGCGGTGCAAGACGTATTTTTTGGCGAATGAACTGCGGTTGCCTGCCTTTTGGCGCGGGAACGAAAGAGAAACGGAGCGGTCTGGGCAAATGGGGCTGACGCGCGTTTTCTTCAAGAAGGGCACTAAGGCGCGGCTACGCCTTCTTGGGCTAGGATGCGGAAGTCGGAGATCGTATAGGCAGGTGGTATGATGATAAACCATTGGGATTTGTTTTTAGCCCCGTATAAGCAGGCGGTTGAGGAATTGAAAGTGAAACTGAGGGGCATTCGCGCCCAATTTGAGATGATCGAAGCGCACTCGCCGATTGAGTTTGTCACTGGGCGGGTGAAGCCTGTCGCCAGCATTTTGGATAAGGCGCAAAAGAAAAATATCCCGCTTGACCGCCTCGAGGAAGAGATGCAAGATATTGCGGGGCTGCGCATCATGTGCCAGTTTGTCGATGACATTAAGACTGTCGTCGAGTTATTGCGTCAGCGCAACGATTTTACGATTGTTGAGGAACGCGATTACATCACGCAAAAAAAAGAGAGCGGCTACCGCTCGTACCATCTTGTCATCCGCTACCCAGTGCAGACGATCCGCGGTGAAAAAAACATTTTGGCGGAGATTCAAATTCGAACGTTGGCGATGAACTTTTGGGCGACGATTGAGCATTCGTTGAACTATAAGTACAGCGGACGTTTCCCCGAGGACATCAAAGTTCGGCTGCAGCGCGCTGCCGAGGCGGCCTATCGTCTCGATGAGGAGATGTCCAAAATCCGCTTTGAAATTCAAGAAGCGCAAGCCGCTTTTTCCCGAAAACAAGAGGCAAAAGGAGAAGGACAATGAAACGGACGGACGCGCCGCTCGCATTCGCCATCACGTCCAAAGGAGATGACACGTCAAACGCCTTGGCGCAAAAAATGAAAACGTATTTGCTTGATTTTGACTTGCGCTGCGATGAAGAGGAACCCGACCTTGTCATTTCGGTCGGCGGCGATGGAACGTTGTTGTACGCGTTCCATCGCTATTGCCACCGGTTGGACAAGACGGCGTTCGTCGGAGTCCATACCGGCCATCTCGGCTTTTACGCCGACTGGGTGCCGGAGGAACTCGAAAAGCTTGTTATCGCCATTGCCAAGACGCCGTATCAAGTGGTCGAATATCCGCTCCTTGAGGTGACGATCCGCTATCTGAACGGCGGAAGCGAGGCAAAGTATTTAGCACTCAATGAATGCACGGTCAAATGCGTCAGCGGGACGCTCGTGATGGACGTTGAAATTCGCGGCGACTTGTTTGAACGGTTCCGCGGCGACGGGTTGTGCATTTCGACGCCGACCGGAAGCACGGCTTACAATAAAGCGCTCGGCGGGGCCATTTTGCATCCTTCGCTTGAGGCGATTCAAGTGACCGAGATGGCGTCGATCAACAACCGCGTTTTTCGGACGATCGGATCGCCGCTCGTATTGCCGGCGCACCATACGTGTTTACTCAAGCCGGTCAACCACGTCGATTTTCAAATTACGATCGACCATTTGTCGCTCTTGCATAAAGACGTAAAGTCGATTCAATGCCGCGTGGCTGATGAAAAGGTGCGTTTCGCCCGCTTTCGGCCGTTTCCGTTTTGGCGGCGGGTGCGCGACTCGTTTATCGCCGACTGATGAAAGTCCATCCCTTCAGTGATGCCGGAGCTTCCCGTTTGCGTGGGGCAATGGCCTTTCGGCGCAGACGCCGATGCCATGGCGGCGTTCGCCCGCCGGCATTCCGTTCGGCGGAGGGCGGTGAAGCAAAGCAGTTGGACATGCCGATTGAGCCGACGATTTTTTGACAGAAAGGTGACGAACATTGCCGCCGTTTACCTTGACTTTTTCCATCGATGAACAGCATGACGGAAAACTGTTGCGCCAGTTTTTGCAAGAGAACGGCATTTCGCGGACCGCTCTCACCGATATTAAATTCCACGGCGGGGCGCTGTTGATTGACGGGCGGCTCGTCACCGTCCGCCATGTGCTGCGCGCCGGCGAGACGCTGTCGGTCGTCTTTCCGCCGGAGCGGACAAGCGATTGGATGGACGCTGAAGCGATGCCGCTTGACATTATGTATGAAGACGATTACGTCCTCGTTGTCAACAAACCAGCTGGATTGGCGACGATTCCGTCGCGCCACCATCCGGGCGGGACGCTCGCCAATGGCTTGCTCTACCATTATCGCCAGCAGCAGCTTGACTCGACCGTCCATATTGTGACAAGGCTTGACCGCGACACGTCCGGGCTTGTGCTCGTCGCCAAGCACCGCCACGTTCATCATTTGCTGTCGGCGTTGCAACAAAAAGGACAGGTTGCGCGCACATATGAGGCCATTTGCCATGGCGTCATCGTCGAGGATGAAAGGACGATTGACGCCCCCATCGGCCGTCAAAGCGACAGCATCATCGCCCGCGAAGTACGGGAAGACGGAAAGCCAGCCGTCACTCATTTTCGCGTGTTGGAGAGGCTTTATGGCTATACATACGTTTCGCTTCGGCTGGAGACGGGGCGCACGCACCAAATCCGCGTCCATTTGGCTTATCTCGGCCACCCGCTCGCCGGCGATGAGCTGTACGGTGGAAGCCGAGAGATGATCGGCCGCCAGGCGCTTCACAGCCGGCAGCTGTCGTTTTTTCACCCGTTTGCCGGGCGTTGGTATACATTTTCCGCCCCGCTTCCTGGCGATATGGCGCGCCTGATCGAGGCAATGCGCAGACGAAGTGCTGATTAGGAGAACGTGCGGAACTTTTCGGGAACGAACGGCATCGAGGAAGGAACGGAGACCGTTTCCATTTCCGGATAGCGCAAGGCGGTCAGCGCGCCGCCAAATACACAGCCGGTGTCGATGTTGACCGTCCGTCCGACAAACCGCGGTTTTTCGATCGGCGTGTGGCCATACACAACCCATGCGCTGCCGCGATATCGTTTCGCCCAGTCGCGGCGCACCGGCGTTCCGTCCGGGTTCGTTTCGCCGGTGATGTCCCCATACAGGACGAACGTCTTGACTTTTTTGTCCGTCCGCCCGATATAGTCGTGACGGATGCCGGCATGGGCGATGACAAGGCGCCCCTCATCCAGCACGGCATACAGCGGCGCCCCTTCGTACAGGCGGATGAACTTGCGGCGGATCATCTCCTGCTCGCTCGGGGGCAAGGCGCGGTACTCAGCGACGGTCGTCTCAAGCCCGTGGGCGATTTGCACATTTCGTCCTAAGAAAAAGCGGTACAGTTTATTGCAATGGTTGCCCGGCACGTAATAGGCGAGGTTCCGCTCGATCAGGTCGCAGACGATTTCGATCATTTTCAGCGATTCAGGACCGCGGTCGGTCAAATCGCCGACAAAACCGAGCTTTCGTCCGTCCGGATGAACTGGAACCCCTTCGTCCCAATGGTAGCCGAGCGTTTCCGTCAACGCGGCGAATTCGCGGAAGCAGCCGTGAATGTCGCCGATGATGTCCACCTGCATACATGAGCTCCTTTCTAGCCATAATCGTTATACTACCAGTATGTCCGTTCGACAAGGAAAAGAAAAGATGAGGCAGCCTTGCCCTACCCATCGAAGGCGCTGTTCAAAAAGCAGTGGCCGCGGCGGGGAGCGGAACAAAGAAGGGGCCTTGGGCCGGGATGAAGGCCAAAAGAAAGCCGCCTGCCCACAGCAAGCGGCTTATTCGTCGTCGCTCGCGAACATAAACTTTCGCGTCCGCGAATGGACGTTTAAGACGAGGCCGATCGCCAGCATGTAGGTTGCCAGCGAACTTCCCCCGTAGCTGATGAACGGCAGCGGCAGTCCGGTGATCGGCAAAAGCCCAATCGTCATGCCAATGTTTTGGAACACTTGGAATGTGATCATGCCCGCAACACCGGCGCATAAATAGCTGCCGTACAAATCGTTGCTCTCGAGCGCAATATGGATCATGCGATAAATGAGCAGGAAAAAGAGAGAAACGACGATGCTTGAGCCGACAAATCCGAACTGTTCAGAGATGACGCCAAACACAAAGTCTGTATGCGCCTCGGGCAAATAGACTTGCAAGTTGCCTAATCCTTTCCCATACAGTTCCCCCGACCCAATGGCCATGAGCGAACGGATGAGCTGGAAGCCTTGCTCGTTGGAATATTCATATGGAGCCAGCCAGCCGTAAAACCGGTTCAACTGGTAATCTTCTTTAATAATGTATTGGTGGAAGAAATCGGGAAAATAAAAGAAAATGAACACAACGACTGCCACCGCTGTTACGCCGGAAAAGACAATGCCGAAAATGATGCGCCAGCGGATGCCGGAAACGAGCACCAAGGTGGCGGTGATGGCCATAAACACCATCGACATGCCCATGTCCGGCTGCTTGGCGAGCAAAATGAGCGGCGGTAAGACGGTCAAAGCGATTTTGCCGAGCAATTTAAAATCATCGCTGATCGTCGGTTCGGGATATTTTTCCCGATGGTTGACGATGATGCGACTTAGGACGATGATCATAAAAATTTTCATCAGCTCGGAAGGCTGGAAGTTTCCTCCAGGTAGCTTGTACCAGCTCGTCGCCCCTTTAATGGTCACTGATCCTGGGACGTTTAATTCCAGCCCAAGCAACAGCAGCATCCCGAATCCATACAAATACCAAGCGATTTGAAACAGCCGGTCATAGTCAATGATCATCGTCAAGGCGATGACGACAGCGCCGATGGCGTACCATTGCAGCTGCTTTGAAGCAAAGTTGACGTTTTGCAGTTTCTCGGGAAGCATCGGTTCCGCGCTATGGATGGCGATCGCGCTGATAACGGCCATTAAGAATAAAAGAAACAACAAATGATAATCGAGCTTCGACTGGGAAAAACGATCATGATCCATGGAACGATCCTCTCCATTCAAATGTACCATATACCATATTAGCGAATCGTGCCGGTTTTGCAAAGTGGGAAAAACCGCCGGCAGCATGAAGGAATCGGAAGGCAAAAGGGAAGCGTGCATTTACATCGCCCGCCGCATCGCCTATAATAGAATTAACACCTGGTACTAATAATAAACGATAATTAGGAGGATGAACGAATGAACTTATCGTTGGAAGGACGTACATATGTTGTCATGGGGGTGGCGAACAAGAGGAGCATTGCCTGGGGCATCGCCCGTTCGCTTCACGCTGCCGGCGCTCGCCTTGTGTTTACGTATGCCGGGGAGCGTTTTGAAAAAGAAGTGCGGGCGCTTGTGGATACGCTTGAGGATGAGCGTTCGCTTCTCTTGCCGTGCGATGTGTCAAAAGATGAAGACATTACTCAATGCTTTGCACAAATCAAAGAACAAGTCGGCGTCATCCATGGCGTCGCCCATTGCATCGCCTATGCCAACAAAGAAGACTTGAGCGGAGAGTATATGAACGTAAGCCGCGAAGGCTTTTTGCTCGCTCATAACATCAGCGCGTATTCGCTCACCGCGGTCGCGCGCGAGGCAAAAGAGCTGATGACCGAAGGCGGCAGCATCGTCACCCTCACTTACCTTGGCGGCGAGCGCGTCGTGCAAAACTACAACATCATGGGTGTGGCAAAAGCATCGCTTGATGCGAGCGTCAAATATTTGGCAAACGATTTAGGCAAATACGGCATCCGCGTCAACGCCATTTCCGCAGGACCGATCCGCACGCTGTCGGCCAAAGGGGTGAGCGATTTCAACTCGATTTTAAAACAAATCGAAGAGCGCGCCCCGCTCCGCCGGACGACGACCCAAGAAGAAGTCGGGGATGCGGCGCTGTTTTTGTTCAGCGATTTGTCGCGCGGCATCACCGGGGAAATCATTCATGTCGACTCGGGATACCATATTTTAGGATATTAAAACGAACGAGCAGCCGTTCCTGTTGATGGAGCGGCTGTTTTTTGTTTGACTTGGGCAATTATTCGGATCATGAGCATACATATATTAAGGTAAGGCAAGCACGGAAAGGGGGATTGACGTGCGGAAACAAAAAGTTGTGGAGACGGAGCCGTTGCTTTATATTGTGCAGCCAAAAGCGATGCGGGCCGCGGCGCACATGCAAGAAACGTTTACGTGGACTAGCCGAGCGCAACAGGAAGAGGAAGGAAGTTCCAGCGATGAACAAGGCGGCGAGGAGGAACCGACTGAATTTTTTGCCAACAAGGAGTTTCAGGCGATGACGCTTGACGAGCGGTTGGCCTTTTTGGCGGAGCTGCCCGCTCATTTGCCGCCGTTGAAATGCCAATTTGTCATGAAGGATAAGAGCTATGAAGGCATATTAAAGCAGTGCACGGCGACCAAGTTGACGATCGCTGATGAACAAGGAAACGAAACGGTCATCGGGCGCGCGCAGCTTCTGGCGGTGGCGATGATCGGGTTTGTGCAATAACCGGTTGTTGGCTATACGAATGCACCTTGAACCATTCATTTATCAACGAGGCAACCCTTTCATTTGTCTGCTGTTGCTCAAGGCATGAAGGGGGGCAGATATAGCTGTCCGCCCGCCGTCTCGCGTTTTGCCGCGTTCCCGGGAGGCGCCGCCGGCCTGGGAACGTCCGGTTTTTCTACAGCGAGGCAAGTCGCAGGCTGTTGGTGCGCCCATCGATGTTTCGGACGGGAAAACGTTCCAGCTAATCATTTCCGTTTGCTTGCTTACGATTCCGTTCTTTAACAGATTTCCGAAAGAAGTCTCCCACTTCAAAGCGAAGCGAAGTGGGAGTAGTTCACGCACTACCTTTGTTAGGATTATCGATGGGGATTCGTATGACTTGCAATCGTAAAATATTTGGCACGTTTTTTTTCTTCCGTTTGTTTACGGTTCAAATACATTTCGCCTGTCGTGTTTCGTGCTTGTTGGTTGCCTGTAATCATAAAAGGTTTGCTGTGACCGTTGGTTTGCTCTTGTTTAGGGGGGAGATCGTTTTTCTGGATTTCTGGTTGCTGTGCTATATCTTCTTCTCGGTTTGTTGTTCGTTGATTATCTTTCAGCTCGGCGTTCGTTTTGTCGGATGTTTTCGAAGCTGACGAGTTCTTTATCGAGCGGACTTTTTCTTTATTCGTTTTAGGGGTTGGCGGCTTCAGTTGTTCTGTTGCATCTTCTTTCAGCGGTTCTATTGTTATGTCGGCCGCTTGATCTTCGCTCACTGCAGCTTGTTTTATTTTCTCCGCTTGTTCCCAAACTTCCAATAACTCGGAAGCTACCCGTTCCCAATTATACATCGAAACCGCAAGCTGCCGGCCTTTTTCTCCCATTCCTCTCATCAAGGATTGATCCGATAATATTTGGGCAATCTTGTCGGCAAAGTCGCTTGGATTCTCTGGATTCTCCACGATAAGGCCGTTTTCATTGGCAAAAATGACTTCCGGATTGCCGCCTCTTGCGGTCGTGACGATCGGAAGGCCTGCTGCCATGGCTTCGTAGTGGACGCGCGCCAACGGTTCCTGCCATTGCGAGGTGCATACGAACAAATCGGCTGCTGCAAACCAATTTTGGATTTCATTCGGTGCGACAAAGCCTGTCGTGACAACGGGCACAGGCATTCTTTTCGCCAGTGCTCTTACGTATGCGACATAATCAGTAATATTATTTTCGCTAAACCAGCTGCTTCCAACAATCACCAGGGCTAAGTCTTTAAATTTTTTGGCCAACTCCGGCAATGCTAGGACGAGTTTATCGACTCCTTTATTGCGCGACAGCCTGCCGGCGAACAAAATGACCGTTTTGTTTTCTAGCCCATGAGCCCGCCGAATGTCGTTGCGTATTTTCTGCATTTTTGGATGATTTCCCGGCAAAAATTGTTTGCTGTCTACTCCAGAATAAATCGTGCGCAATTTTGGCGATGCCTGCGGATATAGGCTGCGGATGACATTGCCGACATAATCGCTCACTGTTACGATGTGGGACACTTCTGCGATTGCCGCCGCTGCTTCTTCTGGATCGATTTTTTCCGGTTGAAACATATCGTTGTGCATGCTCAACGTAATTTTGGCGTAGGGAGCTGCCTGTCGGACGGGCAGAACAAGGCGAGGGCGGTTAAAGATATGGATTAAATCAAACTTGTTCGTCTCCACATAACGAACAACGTTTTCTCGGTATATTTCAAATACTTTTCCCGGTACGCGCACGTAGTGAACGCCATTAATCGTTTCTTGCGCGGGAAGTGACAAATCGGTAATGCCTAAAACGGTAACATCATGGAATTGGCTTACATGTGGAAGAATGCCGGAAATATACGTTTGAATGGCTCCACCTAATAAAGGGGGAACTGGGAGTTTTTCTGTACAAACCATTAAAATTCTCACGCTTATTCCACCCCTTTCCAGTCATTTTCGATTTCTGACAATACAGGCCATTTCGACTGGTCGGTTTCGACAATCGTTTGAATTAATTGTGCTGTTTGTTCATTGAGAAAGATTTCCGGTTCATAGACGATTTCTTTGATGTTTTTATAAAATTCGTTTGGCATGGCCAAGTCAATCATCAAAAGCTCGTATAATTCAGGTGTTATTGGATTCGCTTCATGGTACGCTAGAATCATTTCCCGCACCCATGTTGCATCCCATTTGTATAAATCCGCCATTGTGCCGCTAATGAGCTTTCTTAAATCACGAATCGGAAGGTCAAAGGCAACTCCATCAAGGTCAATAATCCAAATTCCGTTGGCTCCCATTTGGCCGTTGGACCAGCCATAGTCTTGGTGAGCCAACCCCCAACTGGCCGTTCCTTGCTTGACGAATTCAAAATAGCTGGATTGTCGGAATCGTTCCATGCCTTTCCGCGCTTGTTCTTCAAATTGATCCACTACTTCTAATAACGGGGGGCTTGCCGGCATTTCGGCGTACCATTTGGCAATGTTCCGAAACCAGTCCATTTTGGTGATCATTTTTTCATAGTTTTTCGGCCATTTGTGCAGCCGCGAGGCCATTTCCGCTTGCTCGGGAGGTACGTACCCTTTGCTTAGACGATGGAATTCGCCAAGGGCATAACAAAGCTGCTTTGCTCCTTCCAAATTCTTTGCAACCGGCGTCAACGGTTCAATCCATTCCGCGACAAACCATAGTTTTCCTCCCGCTTCAACATAGTTTTTTCCGTCCTTTGTTTTTACAATCGGGGGCACTCTTGCCTTGCGCACTTCTGCTAAATATTCCTGCGCTCCTAAGCTGAATAAACTTCTCGTCGGTCTTCGGTGCAGCAGCTTCAAACTTTTCGGGCCTGATTTTGTTTCGAGTTTCCAAATTGCTCCTCCTTTGTCTGATTTTGTCGTGACTATTTGCATGTTTTGAACAGATAAATCGTAGTTTTTCAGCACTTCCTCTGCCAGCTGGATAATATAATCAGGGACAAAAAATTCATAGGTTGTTTCATCGATGAGCCATGGTTCAATGACTATGTTCTTCACGCTATCCCTCCTGTCGGGTATTTGGGAATGGACGAAGCGAAATATGTGTGATTGCTACTAGGATATGTATTCAGAAGGGAATTGGATTGGGTAAGCTCATTAACTTATGCAGGATATTTTTCTACGCCTCTGCAGCTGCCGATGAATTAGAAGGTCGGTGAAAAAATAACTGTTCCTCTTCAATCAATGGTTCTCAATTGAAACGAAGGACGGGATTTGCAAGGTTTTTCAATTTGAGAAACGCTGCTGGGGAACGGCATGTTCCGTTAAATCACCGACCCTTTAGGGTGCGGCGGGGAACACACCAATGGGGATGCACTGACAAGGAAGCGGCATTGTTGGTTTCATCGAAGCAAAGAGAAAAAGGGGCTGACCCAAAACGCACTCGCGTTTTGGGTCAGCCCCACTTTTTTTACGCCAAAATAGAAGAATCGCCCTTTTTCTGGTAGAATAGAGTCACCATTACAACTATCACCGAAAGAAGGGCGATTCTTTTATGAAACATGATCAGTATACCATGGACAACCTCTCTCTGCCAAGCAACATCGCCGATCTCATTCCGCCGGATAACATGGCTCACGTGGTTCACGAGATGGTTGAACGCATCCCCATGGAGACGTTTCTTCCTTACTGCAAAGGGGGAGGCACCTCTGCGTATCATCCGAAATGAGAAAGAGAACACGCGCAAAGCCAAGAAGAACCCGCACCATCAACAGAACTGGACATACAAGGAAGAAGAGGACGTTTGGATTTGTGCCAACGGGAAAAAGCTGGTCCGTACAGGAACTTCGAAACAGACGACAGAATCGGGATACACCTCGGTCATCCAACACTGCCAATGCCCACGAATGCGAGGGGTGTCCGTTCCGTTTGGCCTGCACGACTTCCAAGTATGGACGCACACCCGTCTATCACGAACAGAAACAGAAAGCTCGTGAACGGCTGGAAAGCGAAGAAGGACAGGCACGGCACCGCCAACGCAAAACCGACATTGGGAGTGTGTTTGGGCAAATCAAGCAAAATCGCGGGTTTCGCCGCTTCGTCCTGCGAGTCCTCCAAAAAGTTTCCATCGAATGGGGGCTGATTTGTGCTGCTCATAATCTCCTCAAAAAAGCCGCTAAGGACAAACAACCGTCCTTAACGGCATAAATGAGGAACCCAAGGGAGGTTGAATCACCTTCTATTTAACAAAAAATAAAGTGGGCTGGCTCCAAAAGTCCGCTTTTCGGCGGACTTTTGGGTCAGCCCCTTTATCGATTTGGGGAAAGGGAGGAAAGCGCTTCTATATAAACCGCTTCAAACCGCCTGGCAACATGGTGAAATTGAAATTGCCGTTCAACGAGTTTTCTTGCCTTTTTCGCCATGGTTTCCGCTTCGCGTCTGTTCGTAAGCATGTAATCAATCGCTTCAAAAAAAGCGTGCGGGTTTTGGTAGTCATCGATGACGAAGCCGGTCTCGCCGTGGCGGACGATTTCAGCGTTGCCGCCGCGGTTGGTCGTTACGACCGGAATGCCTGCCGCCATCGCCTCATAATGGACGCGGGCGAGCGGCTCGTGCCATTGCGAGCTGCATACAAACACATCGGCCATTAAGAGCAGTTTTGGGATATGGCTGTGCGGAACGTAATTCGTAAACAAGACGCGGTCGGTCATCGGCGCGGCCAACTGATGCAGCCAATCGATGTATTCGCTCCCGCTGCTGTCGCTAAACCATTTCCCGCCGACGATGACGAGCACCACCTCGGGATGGCGGGCTAAAAGAAGTGGCAGGCATTGAATAAGCAAATGCGGTCCTTTTGTTTTGCTGAGCCGGCCGAGAAACAGCACGACTTTTTTATCGGTGAGCCCGTATGCTTGGCGCTCTGCCTGGCGGATGCGCTTGCCCTCTTCCGTCCAGACGGGGATGTATTGGGCAACATCGACCCCAGAATAAATGACTTTTACTTTCTGAGGGTCGACTGGGTAACGGTTTGTCACCGTCCGTTTGATGTATTCACTGACAGCGGTCAGCAAGGTGGAGGCGTCTAGCGCCCGCTTCGCCTGCTCTGCTGTGATTTTCAGCGGCGAAAACATATCGTTATGGAGACTCAGCACAAAGGCGCTTTGCGGCGCCGATGTACGGTAATCTGAAAGTGGAATGGGACGGTTGAAGACGTGGACGACATCAAATTTGCACGCGGTGAGCGCGCGTGCCACATCAGTTTCATATGTCAGCTTCGGAAAACGGATGTAGCAGATGTTTCCATTTGTTTCTTCAGGCGGCAAAAGCGGGTCAGCGATCGAAAAAATCGTCAGTTCGTGGCGGCGGGCGATCAATGGAGCAATCCCGTCGATCATCACCTGAATGGCTCCGCCCCGTACTGCCGGGGCTGGCAGTTTTTCTGTGCAGATATAGGCGATTTTCATGAATGCTCATCCTCGTACAGTGAACGGATGTATTCGATCTCTTTTTGAAGGCCGTCTTTAAGCGTTACAACCGGCTTGTACCCGAGCAGCTGCCCCGCTTTTGTCAAGTCGGCCCACGTTTGTTTCGGCTCTCCGCGGGCGGCGGGGGTATACTGAATGATCGCTTGTTTTCCCGTCAGCGTTTCCAGCAGACGGATCACCTCATTGACCGATGCTCGTTCTTTTCCGCCGATATTGATCGTTTCTCCAATGACGCCATCCCGCTCGAGTGCGGCGATCGTTCCATCAACGCAGTCAGAAATATAGGTGAAATCGCGCGATTGTGTCCCATCGCCGAACACGGTGAGCGGCTGGCCGTCGAGCAGCTGGCGGATGAATCGGTGAAACGACATGTCCGGGCGCTGGCGCGGGCCATAGACGGTGAAATAGCGCAAAATGACGACCGGTACGGCGAATTCGTGAAAATAGACGCGGCATAAATGCTCGCCGGTGAGCTTCGTAATGCCATACGGGGAGAGCGGAACCGGTTCGAGCATTTCCGACAACGGGCCGCTCCGCTCGCCGTAGACGGATGAGGTTGATGCGTAGATGAACCGTTTGAGCGGCCGGTCTTTGCACGCCTCAAGCAGCCGCTGGGTAGCGGAAATGTTGTGTGCGGCATAGGCGGCAAACTCCGTCCCCCAGCTCGTTCGCACGCCGGGTATGCCGGCTAAGTGGTAGACAGCTTCCACGTTTTGCAGCAAGGACGGCAAATCGGCTGTCAGCAAATCCAGCTTAAGAAAGGTAAACCGCGGATGAGACTGCAAATGGGCAATGTTGTTCGCTTTTAGCGGCGCCGGCGTCGGTCCAAGGAAGCCGTCGACGCCGATCACATGATGCTCGTCGTTTTCGAGCAGTTTTTCACATAAATGGGAGCCGATAAACCCGGCCGCACCGGTGATGAGAATATTCACGGGCACCCCACCCCCATGTAGCGCAATCCGCTTTGTTCGACCGCATGGCGATCCAAACAGTTTCGGCCGTCAAACACGAGCGTTCCATTCATCGCCGCTTTCACTTGCGGCCAGTCAAGCGTGCGGAATTCGTCCCAATCGGTGGCGATGACCAAGACATCTGCCCCTTGGATCGCTTCGTGCACCGACTGGACTTGCGTGACATGGGCGAGCGGCTCCGAGAGCGTTGCCTTCGGGTCGTAGGCGGCAACCGTGCAGCCGTTTTCGCTCAATCGGCGGATGAGCGCTTCGGCGGGGGAAAAACGCGTATCGTCTGTATTTGGCTTGAAGGCGATGCCAAGCACGGCGATCTTTTTGTCAGTCAATGGGGCAAGCTGTTCATTGAGCTTTTGAAAGCAAACATCAAGCTGGGTGTCGTTGACGGTCTGCACCGCCTGCAGCAAATAAGGCTCCACTTGGCGCGAGCGCGCCACATATTCCAGTGATTTTATATCTTTTGGAAAGCATGAACCGCCATAGCCGAGGCCAGCCTGCAAAAAATGCGGGCCGATGCGCGGGTCGAGGCCGATTCCCCGGGCGACATCATTGACATCGACTGAAAACGCATCACAAATGCGCGCCATTTCGTTAATAAAGGAAATTTTGGTCGCTAAAAAGGCGTTGGAGGCGTATTTGATCAGTTCCGCGCCAGCCAGGCTCGTGGTGACGTAGGGGGCGTTGATGCCGGCATACATCGCTTGGACGACGGTGAGCGACTGGTCATCATCCGGTTCGAGGCCGACGACGATTTTATTTGGATGAAACATATCGTAAACGGCTGATCCTTCGCGCAAAAATTCTGGGTTGGATACGATGCGGAACAACTGCGGTTTCACTCCTTTGCGGATGAGCTCGGCGCGCATCCATTCATTCGTCCCCGGTGGGACGGTGCTTTTCGTGACGATCGTTTTGTACGATTCGATCGTCGCTGCCAAACGGTCGAGCACCGCTTCAATATAGCTTAAGTCGGTGCCGCCGTCGGGCCGCGGCGGGGTGCCGACACAAATGACAACGACGGCCGCCCGTTTGATGTAATCCCAGCGGCCGCTGAACGTCAAATAATTATAGTTTTTGACAATCAATTCCTCAAGCCCTGGCTCATAAAACGGAACTTCTCCGTTATTGAGCAGGCGGATTTTCCGTTCATCATGATCGATGCAATGCACTTCATGTCCAAGTTCAGCAAGGACAGCTGCGGTGGTCAGTCCGACGTAGCCAGCGCCGATGATACAAATATTCATGCTCATAGGCCTCCTTCGCGAAATCTCCGGCTTTTATAGCGTATTAACGGACAAGCTTCGTTTGCTACATGGCAAGCGCCTAAAACGCTAGAAATGAGGCGGCCTATTTTCAGTGGACAAACTTCCCCGCCATTCGGAAGCGAATACGATAAGGATATAAAAAAGACAAGGGGGGAAGCGATGGTCAAAAAAGCAACCATCCCCGCGGCTGGATATGGGACAAGAAGCTTGCCGGTGGCAGGGGAAGGATGCCAAGGGAAACTCGTCGCCGGAACGCGGGTTGACATTGGTACGGCTGACGGTTACATGGCGCTCCTTTCCGCTGTTTGGAAAGGAAAATAAAAACCAGGTGCAAATCACCTGGTTTTTTTTGTCAGCCAATCATACAAACGTTCTTGCTCTTTAATTTGCTTGGCGACATCAAACCGCTGTTCGATTACTTTGCGCGCCCGTTTGGTAAACTCCGTAATTTGCTCTGGATGGTCAAGAAAAAACCGGATGCCGTTCGCCAGCTCGTGATCGTCTTTTTCCGGCGCGAGATAGCCGGTTCGCTTGTGTTCGATCAACTCGGGGATGCCGGCGTGGTTTGTCGAGACGACCGGCAGCCCGCTTGCCATCGCCTCTTTCAATACGTTGGGGATGCCTTCGATGTCTCCATCAGAAGCAGTCTCGCTCGCCAGGCAAAATAGATGAGCGCGCTCCATTTCGCGAGCGATCGAAGCGGCGTCCATGGCGCCAAGCAGATCGACAAACGGATCGAGCTCCAACTCTTTGACAAGCCGGCGGATGTTTTCTTCCTCTTTGCCGCTGCCGATGATGCGGAGGCGGCAGCGCGGATGCGCCGCATGCACGTGTCTAAAGGCGCGCACGAGCGTTAAGAAGCCTTTTTTCTCGACGAGTCGTCCGATCGAGAGTATGATGATGTCTCCGCTTTCAGGAATCGTCCGCTCTCGGTATGGAAATAAATCGAGCTCGATGCCGCCGTAGAGGACATGAATTTTTTCCGGCGGAAAACCTAGCATGATCAGTTCATTGGCGAGGTAGCGGCAGACAGGAAGAAAGAGCGCCCCGTGCTGTTTGAGCAAGCTGTACCGTGTTTGATTGCGCCACAGGCTGTGATGTTTCGCCGATCCATCACGGCCGCGGATGCTGACGACAAGCGGAATGCCATGAGCGATGCAAATCGGGAGAATCTCGACGGCATGTTTCCCGTGGTGGGCGTGAATGGCGACAATATTTTGTTCTTTGGCGAAGTGGCCGAAATGATTGATGTCGTTGAGATGATAATAGTTGATCAAAGGAAACGGATGGCTGCCGTCATCGGCAAACGATCCGATCATGACCGGGCGGTATTTTTTTAAATGAACCATTTGATTGTAAATAAAGCGCTGATTAATTTTCATTTTTTCATGGAGAAAGTGGGCGATCGTTTGTTTCATTTTTCTCTATCCCTCGCTTTTGAAGAAATCAGACAAAAACGTTGCTGTTGTAATCCCCGTGGCAAATGGCTTTTCTCCCCTCTGCCTCGCGGCAAAAATCGGCTAGATTGCTTTTTTCAAGCAGTGCATAACTTTGGCTGGCGATCAGGGTCATCTGTTTCATTATATGAGAAAGATCGTTTCCATGATTAATGGTCTTCGCCTTAGCATCCATTGTCGATTGCCAAAAGTGTATGTAAGAAGAGAAGAAGTTGGTATAGACAAGCGCACGAAACAAAGAAAAAACAGCGCCGCTAAAAAAGAAGCCCCGGCCGCACCCGGTGGCGCCAGCGGCGTTTCGTTTTCTGTTATTCTTCCTCGTCGTCTGGACCGGCGGATGAAGTCGGCCGTATGGACACGGGGAGATCGATGGAAGTAATCGCGGCTGCATCGATCGTAAGCGAGCGCCCTCCATCTTTATAAAAGCGGTCGACCAACAGCGAAACGTTGTTCGTCCGGGGCTCGAAACCGAGAAAGAGCGCATTGTAATACGTCCCGTTGGCGGTGTGCACGTTGACTTCAACGTTGGGCGGAAGGGTGGTCAGCTGTTCGTAAAGCACGCGGGGAAGGCGGGGCGGTCGCCGGTCGAAAAATACATGGTACATCGCGTCGCCTCCTTTCTTGTTCCTTGTGTTAAAAACCTATACTTCATCATATGATTGGCGTAGGAGAGCGTTTGGGTAAACGTCCGCGCCAAAGAGAATTCGCTGGCTGCCAAGTTGGAACGACAGGAGGCAATCGATTTTTTTGGCGGTCATGACCGCGACGGAAAGGGGAGGGGATCATGGACGATCCGTTTTCATTTGTCCTTCTTTGTTTAGCCAGTTTTCGCTTGACACGGCTCATCGTATATGATGCGATCACCGACTGGGTACGCCGTCCATTTCACGAATGGACGGAGCAGGAGATTCCAGACGGAAGCAAACAAGTATTTCTTTCCTTAAAGGGAAGTGGGTTGCGGCGATGGATCGGTGAACTGCTGAGCTGCTACTGGTGCACGGGGATCTGGTGTGCGGCGTTTTGTTACATGGGCCTGACGCTTTGGCCGAACGTTTTTGAGCCGCTTATTACGCTTCTAGCCATTGCCGGCGGGGCGGCGATCATTGAGACGATAGTCAGCAAATGGCTGTTGTAAGGAGGAAGGCGGCTATTGAGGTCATGATACAACCGATGAGGGATGTCGGCAGGGTGGCGTTTTGATCAAAGGAATGGACAGTGAACCGCTCTTGCCGGCTGGGCAATGTTCGCTGAAGGAATGACCGGCGGTGTTGATGAAAGCCGCCGCCAAGCTTGTCGGGATGCCGTTGACGGAAGGAAACTCCCAATCGCTATTGTCTGAAATAACGGGGGGCCGGCCCAAACCGGCCGGCCAAAACAGCAGGTGCGACGCTGGGCGGCATGAAGGCGGAAAACGAACGGGTCACCATTGAATGGCGATATGGTTGGCGGCAGGAACGCCCTTTGGCAGTTCCGAGCAATACACGAACCCATCGACCGTCAATGAGCGGGCGTTGCTGGACGGGCGAACAGTGATTTCAAACTGGGAAAAACGCCGCTCCCCGCCCGGTTCGAGCGGGGCGTCATAGAGCGGGGCAAGCCAATATTCCCCGCTTTGCCGCACTTTTTCGCGCCAGTTTTCTTGGGTGAACGTCCAGCTTTCCTCGCTGTTGGAGATCAGCGCTTCCTGCTCGGCCCGCACGCTGTTTGGCAAAATGATTTTCCCGCTCAGCACCGCCGTCTTTGGGGGCGAAAGGCGGAGGCAGACAATCAGATGGTGAAGCGGCGCCGTTCCGTGGTTGCGAATGATGAAATCGCCGATGATAGTTATCTCTTCCTCATCGAGGCGCGGTGGAACGACGACAGAATAGTGAAACAACGCTGACACGGCAGCAGCTCGTTCAAACGCTGGTGTCTGTGTCTCTTTTGAGGTGTTATATCGCGTTTCTTCCAGTGCAATTTCACACAACAGAAGCTGGCGTTCCAAGGCGGCGATTTTTTTCTTGTACGTTTCAACGTTGGTTGTTTCTGCTTCACGCAGCTTCTCTTTCAAATAGGCGCTGCGCATTTTTTCCTTGGCCAACTCGGCCTCCAGTTGCTGCACTTGTTGCCGGCATGAGGCTGCTTCTGACCGGTAGTGGATGATTTGCTGCTGCAGACGGAGGTGTTGGTCGTTTTTGTTTTTCATACGGTTTCCACCCCTTCCATTCTCATCTTATGTATCCATTGCGGGTGCATGCCATATAAAAAAGGCTGTTGTTGGAACAACAGCCTGAACGGTGCAGGACGCTACATGGCCGGGAATACGTCCGGGCATTGCGGCGGGAATTTGGTTGTCGGGCAAAGCACGGCTTCGGCCAATTCTTCGCGCGGTTGGCAGAAACGAGCTTCGACTTCGATTTTGACATCAGCTTCCACTTGGACTTCAAGGCATAAGGTGATGGAAACATCAAGTTGTGCAAAGTTGTCTGTGCAGACTAGGCTCGTGTCGCATTCGAAGAACGAAATATGGCAGTTGAGCTGCGTGCCTTCTGGGGCGCACAAGATGAACGTTTGTGCTGTAGCGAACGGAATCGGTGTCGATTGGCAAATGACCGTGCCGGTTGGGCTGACAATTTGCACGACGACATGCCCTTTGATGAGCGCTTTGACTTTTTGCAACGTCACCGTTTCTCCAGAAGGAAGGGTGACGTTTACGGACTGCCGGCCGTTTGGTTGCGTAATTTCTTGGCAAATTAATGCGTCTTGGTCAACGACCGAGTCGATCGGGTTTCCGTAGGCGTCCGTCAGGAAGCAGCGAATCGTCAAGTTTTGCGGGTTTGTATGTTGCGCTCCTAAAAAGTCGCAAATCGTTCCCTCCCGCGGGCAATGATTCGTCGGGAAGATCGCTTCCAAATCCTCGCCGCTGAAGCTTCGCAATGGAACATCGATTTGGCGCGTCACCCAGTCGTAAATTTTGCGCGTTCTGATGCATACTCTTTCTGTATCGCGACGGTGATGATGACCCATTTTGTTCGTTCCTCCTATCGTTCATTTGTTCCCCAACGCCTGGTGGTTTGGGACTACTGTATACTATGGAACGGCTTAGGTAAATGTGTTGGGACAGATGCGGATTTTTTGTTGGTGGGCGCAGACAACGATGAATCAAAGGAGGAGATGTCGAATGATGAAAGACAAACATGGGGCGATGAATGAAGAGAGAAGGGGGACAGGTGAACAGCGGCTTGCTGGGCGAATGGCTGAACTGGAGCGCCGGCTGAAAGAGGTGGAAGCCGAAAACATTGTGTTAAAGGAACTGGCTTACCAGAGCGCCAAGCGCTACGAGCAGCTCAAACAGCTGGCGAAGGAAAATGACGAGCTCCGCCGTCAGTTGCAACAGCAAGTGCCATGGATCGAAGAAGCAGGCAAGGCGGATGAGGACGAACGTCCGGACAGCTGGTTTTTCCGTACGCTGAGGCAAGAAAATGCCATCATGCCACACCCGGAGCGAAACGAAAAATGAGAGGCACCCTTGGCTCGCCAAGCCATACAATAGCAGTAGCCGCTCGCTTTTTCTCTCGCCGTTAGACATTGTTTGTTTTTATGCCGTTTCGATTAGAGACGAATCGTACGGAAATGGACTTGAACATAAATTGGTTGATCGGCGAGGGCTACACTTTTTCGGGATGGAGGGATGAGGAATGAAGAAGCCTACTCCGTCGAAACCGGTGACAAGGGTGCTTTCTTCGACAACGCAGCCTGTGCGGCGTCCGAGCGGATGCGGATGCGGTCGGCCAGCCGTCATCAAGAAGAAATAACGGAAATCTGTGAGAGATGCCTATACTTCGCTTCGCCTCCTTGCATAGTCTAACAGTGC
The DNA here is from genome assembly GCF_001544315.1 of Geobacillus jurassicus NBRC 107829. Taxonomy (GTDB): domain Bacteria; phylum Bacillota; class Bacilli; order Bacillales; family Anoxybacillaceae; genus Geobacillus; species Geobacillus jurassicus. The sequence continues at coordinate 19,875 of NZ_BCQG01000033.1, read as the reverse complement.
AACTAGGCGAAAGGAAGGAGGGAAGGGCATGTCGGATCGGAAAAAAGCGAAAGTGATTCATGTCGATAAATTGATCATTCATGCCGATGACATCGTCATTATGCCGCGCGGCCGCATCCGCGATCCATGGTTGTTCCCGCACCGCGATGATACGGAAATGGAAGCTGTTGAAGATGTGCGGGACCGGGATAAGGGAGAACACGATGAAGGAGGCCATGATCGAAACGAAGGGGAACGGAGACCGTTCTCATGGATTTAGCGACGAAGCAAATGGGGGACGCAAACGGTGGAGCGTTTTAAAAATTATGGGCTTTGGCTGGCAATCGGCTCGTTTGTCGTGATTGCGCTTGAGACGTTCGGTGTCGACATTGATCTTGGCAAATATGAACGGCTATACCATGCCCTGTTAAGCATTTTGGTGATGGCCGGCATTTTAAACAACCCGTCGCTCGGCCGCGGCTATTCCGACAAAGTTGATAACAAGTCGTAAACCGTATGGGCGCCTGCAGAAGGCGCCCTTTTCATGCCCGGAAAAGCTGGAAAGGCGACAGAACGTTTTGCAGAAAATGACAATTATAATTTGACGGCAAAAAAACATTCTAAACATTGTCACCGCCAATTTTGCACCATATAAGGAGGACATGAATCATGACAGTTGCAACACAAGTGAAACAAACATTGGCTGGATTAAAATCGGCGCAAGCGAGCTTCGAAACGTTTGCTTTGCAAACGGAAAACCAAGCTGCCAAACAGCTTTACCAACAAGCTGCCCAACAAACGCAGGCGATCATCGATTTGGTGAACTCGCGCGTGCAAGAAATTCAAAATGAAGAGCCACAATATAAACAACAATAACCTTCGCTAAGGCGAATGGGATGGTTCAGGCGGGAAGGTTGGCAGCACGCCAACCTTTTCCCGGCTTTGCGGAAATACATAAAACGAATGGGTTGATGGAGATGAAAAAATGGTGGTTGGCGGCCGTGGCGGCAATCATTGCAACGAGCGGCTGCGCCAAGGAAGAAACGGAACAAAAACAATCGCTGCAAAGGGCGAACTTGCTGAGAACCCACACGTCCGGGACGGCGAAACATGCGGAGCTGAACCAAGGTCCGGCCGAGCGGGCGGTTGCCTATTTGCGCCAGCGCGACGACGTCCGGGATGTGGTGGCGGTCAACAGCGGGGATCGGTTGCTTGTCGCTTATCAAATTCCCCATATGAAGCGGTGGAGTCGAAAGCAAATTGAGAAAGACATTGACCACAAACTGCGTGACATGTTTCCCGGCTACGACGTCGTTTCCTCGAGCGATTTGAAAATTTTTTGGAAGACGAAAGAATTAAAAGCCAACATGGACAATCCACGCTGGGATGAACGAAAATTCAATCAGGAAATCAGGCGGATTGAAAAGCTAAGCAAAGAGCAGACATAAGAGGTGTTATTATGGCGAATGAAAAACGGAAAAAGCTGACTCCTGTTCAACAGGAATACCATTTATTTGAAAAAGAGAGGGAGACGAAGCGCCCTATCGTTCGCAACTGTGTTTGCGCGTTTCTCGTCGGCGGAATCATTTGCACGATCGGGCAGGCGATCTCTTATTTCTATATGTACTTCTTTGATTTCACCGAACAAACGGCAGGCAATCCGACGGTGGCGACGATGGTCTTTTTATCGATGATTTTAACTGGGCTTGGCTTCTATGACCGGATCGCCCAATTCGCCGGGGCGGGAAGCGCCGTGCCGGTGACAGGGTTTGGCAACGCCGTCATCTCGGCGGCGATTGAGCACCGGACGGAAGGATTTGTGTTGGGCGTCGGATCGAACATGTTCAAGCTTGCCGGCTCTGTCATTTTGTTCGGTACGTTTTCCGCCTTTGTCATTGCCCTTGTCAAAACGATTGCGACCCAGTGGGGGGGATTGTAATGCTGAAAGGACACCGTACATGGGTGTTTGCGAACAAGCCGGTGATCATCGCAACAGCGGCGGTCGGCGGGCCGTTTGAGGCGAACGGCCGCCTCGCGGAAGACTTTGATCTTCTCCATGAAGATTTATGGCTCGGCGAAGAGTCGTATGAAAAGGCGCACCGCGTGCTCATTGAAGAAGCAGCGTTTCAGGCGATGGAAAAAGCGGGCCTGGAGAAAGAAAAAGTGCAATTTCTCATCGCCGGCGACTTGATCAACCAAATGACCCCGACGAACTTCGCCGCCCGGACGCTCGGCATGCCGTATCTCGGTGTTTTTGGCGCCTGTTCCACTTCGATGGAAGGACTGGCGCTCAGCGCTTTTATTACGAACTACGGCGGGGCAGACTATATATTAACCGGTGCCTCAAGCCACAATGCCGCCGTCGAAAAGCAGTTCCGCTACCCGACGGAATACGGCGGGCAAAAGCCGCCGACGGCGCAATGGACGGTGACGGGAGCAGGCGTAGCGATCGTCAGCCCGAAAGGAGACGGGCCGCGCGTGACAGCGGCGACGATCGGGCGCGTCGTTGATATGGGGCTTGCCGATCCGTTCAACATGGGTGGAGCGATGGCGCCGGCGGCGGTCGATACGATTGAGGCGCATTTGCGCGATAGGCAAATCGATGCATCGTATTACGATTTGATCGTCACCGGCGATTTAGGACGGATCGGCCGCCAAGTTTCCCTTGACTTGTTGCGCCAGCACGGCATTGACATCGATGAGGAACGCTACCAAGATTGCGGGCTGCTCATTTACCGCGACGGGCAGCCGGTATTGTCTGGGGCGAGCGGGGCGGCTTGTTCCGCCGTTGTCGTTTACGGGCATCTCATCAAACGGATGCGGCGCGGCGAGCTGAAGCGCATTTTGGCAGTCGCGACAGGGGCGCTATTGTCGCCGCTATCGTTCCAGCAAAACGAGACGATTCCGTGCATCGCCCACGCGGTGGCGATCGAGTATGGAGGTGAGGCGTAGCGTGTTGGCTATGTTTTTTTGGGCGTTTGTTGTCGGCGGGCTGATTTGCGTGATCGGGCAAATTTTGATGGATGTCTTTAAACTGACACCTGCGCATACGTTGACGATTCTCGTCGTCGTCGGGGCGATTTTGGATGGATTCGGTTTGTATGAGCCACTCATCGATTTTGCCGGCGCCGGGGCGACGATTCCGATTACGAGCTTTGGAAACGCACTCGTTCATGGTGCGATGCAAGAGGCGGAAAAACATGGCATTATCGGCGTATTGACCGGCATGTTTGAAGTGACGAGCGCCGGCATCTCCGCGGCGATCGTCTTTGGGTTTATCGGGGCGCTCTTGTTCCGCCCGAAAGGATAGGAGGGATCTTCCATGACCGTTGCTTCGCAAGTGAAACAAACGTTGGCGAGCCTAAAAGGCATTCACGCTGGGCTGCAACAGCTGGCGCTCACTTCCCAGGACGAAACGGCGCAGCGGACGTTTCATGAAGCGATGCTTGTGACAGAGGAGATCATCGCGGACATCAAAAACCGGATCGGCCGGCTCGAGTTCGAAGAGCCGCAATACCACGGAAAGTAAGGAGCATGATCGATGCCTATATGGTTAGAAACCGCCATTCGTTCGATTTGCATTTTAATCGGGTTATTTGTGATCACCCGCATTCTCGGCAAAAAGCAATTATCAAAATTGTCGTTTTTTGAATACATCGTCGGCATCACCGTCGGCGATATCGCTGGAACGATGTCGGTCGATTTAGGCATTTCGTTGCAAGAAGGCATCACCAGCATTTTGATTTGGTCGCTGTTTCCAGTGGCTGTCGCTCGTCTCTCGCTGCGCAACAAGAAATTTCGCGATTTTGTCGAGGGTAATTCCACGGTTTTTATTAAAAATGGCAAAATTTTAGAGGAAAATTTGAAACGGGAGAAATATACGGTTGACGAGCTGCTCGAACAGCTGCGCAAAAAAGATGTGTTCCGCGTCGCCGACGTCGAGTTTGCGGTGCTTGAGCCCAACGGCGATTTGAACATCCTGCTGAAACGGGAAAAACAGCCGCTCACCGTCGGCGACGTGTTCCCAAACCCGCCGCGGGAAAAAGAGCCGCAAACGGTCATTATGGACGGTATGATTTTGGATGAGCCTCTCGCTGCGATGGGGCTTGGGCGCGGCTGGCTGAAGGAGCAGCTCGACAAGCAAGGGGTGGCGGTCGAAAACGTCTTTCTCGCCCAAGTCGATTCATACGGGCAACTGACAATCGATTTGTATGACGACAAGATCCAAATTGCCGAGCCGCAGGAGAAAAAACTGCTTTTGGCCGCGATGAAAAAAGTGCAAGCTGACTTGGAGCTGTATGCGTTGCAGACCAATTCCGAAGAGGCGAAGGCGCTGTATGAACGAAACGCCTCGAAAATGCAAGAGCTTGTGCAAAAAGTCGAGCCGCTCTTGCGAAACTGAGGACATAGGAGGAAACGACGATGGAAGACAAACGGACAAAAACGACCGATGAGGAAATCCAAATCCAATTGAAAACAAACGGACGCTCCGAACGGACGCGGACGACCGATGAAGAAATTTCCATTGAATTTATGTTTGAGAGCCCGCAGCGGACGCACCAGCCGAAAGATTATGACGAAATCGAATACTAACGGCGCTCTTTTTTGATAGGTAACACCCGTCTAACGGCAAAATAAGGCTGTCCGCAAATGTTTTGCGGACAGCTTCGATTTTTTTGCGCCAGTCGCCGCCCGAAAAAGCGGGCGGCGTTTTTATTGTTCATCCGGATGACTTTCAGAGCGAAACAGGACCGATTTACGCTGGGAGAGACTGCAAAAAGGCGCGCACTTCTTCCGGCGTTTTGGCGTCAGCACTGTGCAGATGAGCAATTTTTTCTCCATTGCGGAAGACGAGCAAGCTCGGGATGCCAAGCACTTGGTATTTCTCGCCAAGTTCCGGAAACTGGTCGCGGTTGATTTCAAACCAGTCGTATTGCCCATAGTCGCGAACGATGTCATCGATAAACATATTGAGGCGCATACAGTCTGGACACCAAGTCGTGTAAAATTTGACGATGGCTGGTTTGTCGCCGGAAATGGCAGCTTGAAATTGTTCAGCTGTTTCAATCGTTTTCACATTCGTTCCCTCCCTTTCATGTTGCCGTTCATCTTTACTTTACCATATGGCAAGGTAAAAAAAGAACGGCGACGCCTTCACCCCGGGCAGCCGTTTTTGCATACAACAGTAAGAAAGGGGGGAAACGTGTGAGCAAAGAGCTGGAAAAGGCGCTCGAAGGTTGGGTTGCGTCGCGCAAAGAAGGGCATGAAACGTTCATCCGCCTGTTTGAACAATGGGGAAAAGACTTCGACAAGCAGCTGCAAGAAATCGAAAAATTGAACAATGGGTTTCTAAAAAGTGTGCAAGGCAACTTAGACTACATCGAGCAATGGTTTGCGAAGAAGGAGCGGGAATTTGCCGAGCTGTTCCGCCGATTTGGATGACAAAATGGCGTTTGCGCCCATACGCCTCGCTAAGCCGGTGAATACGATACAGTAAACGGAGAAGGAGGTGCACATTATGATGGGCTTCTGCGGTTATGGTTATCCTTACGGCTACGGCTATGGCGGTGGCTATGGCGGTGGCTTTGTGCTGATTGTCGTGTTGTTCATTTTGTTGATTATTGTCGGCGCGGCATTTGTCGCTTAACGGAACAAGCGAATGGAATACGGGCCGTTTCGGCGCCACGGAGCGGCTCGTATTTTTCTTTCCTTTGATGCACGCCGAGGCGGGGGCATCCATACGATAATAGCAGGGAGAAGGAGGCGGAACGATGGATCAGCAATTTTTCAAAAACATCGAAAAGAAAACGGGCGTCAACATGAAAGACATTTTTGAGCTGGCCAACTCGCTGCAAAACGCCAATTTCAGCGACGAAAAAACGGTGCGCCAAGTCGTGAAGCGGGTGGCGCAAATCGCCAACCGAAAAGTGCCAAAAGAACTTGAAGACCAAATCGTCAAGGCGATCGTCCATAACGGCAAGCAAATTGATTTCAATACGATTGCCAATATGCTGAACAATAAAAAATAAGCAAAAGGGAGCTTGCGTGTGCACAGCTCCCTTTTGATCTGTCTTGACCGAGCAAAAAGAAAAGGTGTCTAGAAAGCCGGTGATTTAACGGAAAATGTGGCTCAACAATGAAGTTTCTCCAATTGAGAAACATTGTAAGTCCTGCGCCTCTCTTCACTCGAGAGCCAACAATTTAGGGGAAACGGTTGTTTTTTCACCGGCCTTCTAGGAGGAATCCCCCCAGCTCTTGATGCAATATAGGCGGGGACGCTTAATCAGATAGTCATTCGAGCGATTTCACCATCGTGACATGCGGGATGCCAGCATCCATAAAGACGCCGGAGACGGTCGTGTAGCCGAGCTTTTTGTAAAACGGTTCCGCGTGCGTCTGAGCGTTCAGCTTCACTGTTTTTGCTCCTTTTGTTTTTGCCAGCTGTTCGATCGCTTCCATCACCATCCGTCCGGCGCCGCGGCCGCGGTGGGACGGCAGGACGCAAATGCGCTCGATTTTGCCGACGCCTTCGTCAATGAAGCGAAGCCGGCCAGCGCCGACCGGTGCCTCGCCGTCATACAGGACGAGATGGAACGAGTCGTGCTCGAACGCATCGACTTCCTCTTCTTCTGGCACGTTTTGCTCTTCAATGAACACGAGTCGGCGGACGTGCAGGGCGTCTTCATACAAGGCGCAGTCTTTTGTTGTTCCAATCGCGACGTTCATTGTCAGACTGTTTCCTTTCCTCCAACGACAAACGTTTCATACACGGTCCACGATCCGTTCTCAAGCTGGTAGAGGAGATGGAAGCGGTCGACGGTCTCCTCGAAGTGCACCTCTTGCAACTTCAGCTGGCTGTAGACGTCCGCATATTCCGCGCCCGGCAAATCGCGGCCGATCGTAATGTGAGGCACGAACACAAACTCCGGCTTTCCGGCAAACAAGCCGCTGTGCAGTTGTTCATGAAGGCGCTCGAGCACGTCGTTTGGCTCCACTTTTAAATAAATGATGTTGCTTGTCGGATAAAACGAGCTGAATTTCGTCACTTTGATCGGGATGGGGGGCGTTTCCGCCGCAATGCGGCGCAGCTCTTTCGTGATTTCTTTCAGTTGCTCCTCATCCGCTTCAAACGGGTATTTCAGCGTAATATGCGGCGGAATGAGGGCGTAATGGCTGTCGTACCGTTTCCGGTACGAGTTGGCGAAATCTTGAATCCGTTTTGGCGGAAAGATCACAATGCCGTACTTCATTTTGTTTTCCCTCCTTGAACCAGTTTGTTTTCCATGCGCAAACGGCGTACGGAAAGGATACAGCGGCTCGACGTCCTCGAAGCCGTTCTGTTTTGGCCTATAACGATAAAACAGAGGCTACTGCCCGCGGCACATCCGGCTGCCAATACGTCCACGCATGGCCTCCTTTGAACTCATGGTACGTATAAGCAAATCGTTGTCCCATAAACAAATCCCGCGCCATTCGATTCGGGGTGACAAAATCGCGCACATGGCCGTCCGTTGTTTTCACCGCTGTTTCCTCCGTGCCGACAGAATGGTAAAGCGAAAGGAGCGATGGATCGCGGAATGAGCGGATGCGCGCCAATATCGAGTCGTCGATATAGGGGGACTGCATGGCGATTTTCCCGAATGTATGCGGATACAACAACCCGGCTAAAAGCGACACCGTTCCGCCGAGCGAGTCGCCGATCAGCGCCCGGCCTTTGCCCATTTGATACGTCGGCAGTTCCCGGTCCAAAAACGGAACGAGTTCATGGGCTAAAAAACGAACGTATGCTTCGTGTTTTCGGCCTTGTGGGTGGTATTTCTCGTAGCGGTCGTTGACGTTCCGATACGGGATGCCGACGACGATCGTCCGGTCGATCTTTCTGTCTTCCATCAGCATTTCGATGACAGCTTTTATTTTTCCATACATAAAATAATCTTTGCCGTCTTGCGCGATTAATAAAGAATATTTGTAAAGGGGCGAAAAATTGCTTGGCAAGTAGACGAGCAGTTCGATTTCTTCTTGCAGCTCTCCGCTGTACAGCTTGTAGTCGCGCATCGTTCCTGTTGCTGTCGCCATGACCATCCTCCATGAAAGCGTAAGTTCATCTGTTATTGTAACATATTTGCGTCAAAAGATGTTAATGAAGGGCTCGAATTTTTTGTGAATTTGCCGAACCGTGCGGTTGATAAAAAAATGGCTTGCAAAAACGGGCGGAATGCGCTACATTTTTTATTAAATTAGAAAAATTGAATACACGTCTCGTTCTTATCAAGAGAAGCGGAGGGAACTGGCCCAATGAAGCTTCAGCAACCAGCCGCCCGGCGGCCAGGTGCTAAATCCAGCGAATTGAGCATTCAATTCGGCAGATAAGAAGAAGCATGACCATGTGTATGGAAAAGTCTTCTTCTTAGAAGACTTTTTTTATTTATTCAAGCGGCCGCTCCGATGAACCGCGTGGCGGTCTAGGACCAAGGCGCTCGGCCGCTGCCCGAGAGACAGCGGCGCTTCGTTTTGCGCCAAGCGGTCGGCCGTCAATCCATGATGGAATTTTCAGCAGAAGGAGAGAGATGAGATGGAGAAACTGGAGACGTTGTTAGCGCAAATTGGCAACCGGAGCGAAACGGTGACGGGGACGGTCAACCCTCCGGTTTATTTTTCCACGGCCTATCGCCATGCTGGCATCGGGGAGTCGACCGGGTTTGACTACATCCGCACCGGCAACCCGACGCGCAAAATCGTCGAAGAAGCGATCGCAAAACTCGAAGGCGGCGACCAAGGCTATGCGTTCAGCTCTGGCATGGCCGCCATTCAGACGGTGCTTGCCTTGTTTGAGAGCGGAGACGAGTTTCTCGTATCGGCCGACCTTTACGGCGGCACGTACCGCTTGTTTGAGCGCGGCTGGCGCAAGTACGGCCTTGCGTTCCATTACGTTGACTTCACTGACCTCGATGCAGTGGAAGAAACCATAACGGAAAAAACGAAAGCCATTTTTTTGGAAACGCCGACGAACCCGCTGATGCATGAGACGGATATTGCCGCCGTCTCCGAGCTCGCCAAGCGGCATGGGCTTTTGTTGATCGTTGACAACACGTTTTATACGCCGGTGCTTCAACGCCCGATCGAACAAGGCGCCGATATTGTCATCCACAGCGCGACGAAATACTTGGGCGGCCATAACGACGTCTTGGCTGGCCTTGTCGTCGCCAAAGGCGAGGAGCTCTGTCAACGCTTGGCCGAATACCATAACGCCATCGGCGCAGTGTTGTCGCCGTTTGATTCGTGGCTGTTGATCCGCGGGATGAAAACGCTGGCCCTAAGGATGCGCCAACATGAAGAAAACGCGAAGCGAGTGAGCGCCTTTTTGCGCGAACATGAAGATGTCACCGATGTGTTGTATCCGGGAAGAGGCGGGATGCTGTCGTTCCGGATTGCCGATGAAAAGTGGGTGAACGGGTTTTTAAAAAGCTTGCGCCTCATTACATTCGCGGAAAGCTTAGGCGGAGTCGAAAGCTTCATCACGTACCCGGCGACGCAGACGCACGCCGACATTCCGGAAGAAATCCGCATCCAAAACGGCGTCTGCAACCGACTGCTCCGCTTCTCGGTCGGCATCGAACATGCGGATGATTTAATCGCCGACTTGGCGCAAGCGTTCAAACACATGAAAGAGGTGTAAGCGATGGAACGGGAATGGTCGTTTTCAACGAAACTGCTCCATAATGAATGGAAAGTCGATCGCCACACGGGAGCGGTGAGCGTGCCGATCCAGCACGCCTCCACGTTCCATCAGTTCGATTTCGATTCATTCGGCAAATACGACTACAGCCGCTCCGGCAACCCGACGCGCGAGGCGCTCGAGGAAACGATCGCGGCGTTAGAAGGCGGCGTGCGCGGATTCGCCTTCGCTTCTGGCATGGCCGCCATTTCGACGGCGTTTTTGCTCTTGTCCCGAGGCGACCACGTCCTCGTGACTGAAGACGTCTACGGCGGCACGTACCGGATGATCACGGAAGTGTTGACCCGCTTTGGCATCGAGCATACGTTTGTCGATATGACGGATTTAAACACAGTAGCGGAAAACATTCGTCCGAACACGAAAGTCATTTATATGGAAACGCCGTCCAATCCGCTGTTAAAAGTGACCGACATTCAAGGCGTCGTCAAGCTGGCGAAAGCGCACGGCTGTTTGACGTTCTTGGATAATACGTTCATGACGCCGGCGCTGCAGCGGCCGCTTGACCTTGGCGTCGATATTGTCCTTCACAGCGCCACGAAGTTTTTAGCCGGCCATAGCGACGTCGTCGCCGGGCTGGCGGTCGTGAAAGATGAAGAGTTGGGAAAAGAGCTGTACAAACTGCAAAACGCATTTGGCGCTGTCCTTGGCGTCCAAGATGCGTGGCTTGTGCTGCGCGGATTAAAAACGCTCCACGTCCGGCTGAAGCAGTCATCTGAATCAGCGGCCGCCATCGCCCAATATTTGGCTTGTCACCCAAAGGTCGAAGAAGTGTATTATCCGGGGCTCGAGAACCACCCAGGCCATGACATCCAGCGCCATCAAGCGGACGGGTTTGGCGCCGTGCTGTCGTTCCGCTTGGCCGATGAAGAAGCGGCCCGGACGTTCGTCCGCAACGTCCGCCTGCCCGTGTTCGCCGTCAGCCTTGGCGCGGTCGAGTCGATTTTATCGCACCCGGCGAAAATGTCGCACGCCGCCATGCCGAAAGACGAGCGGCTTCGTCGCGGCATCACCGACGGCTTGCTGCGGCTGAGCGTCGGACTGGAGGATGTCAACGATTTGATCGCCGATTTTGAGCAGGCGCTGTCGTTTGTGAAAGAGCGGCCATCGGTTTCAACGACATAGCCATCAGCCCGCCAAGCCTTCACAGCTCGGCGGGCGGGTCAAGATGCCGCTGAGGTTGACAACAGCCGCTCCTCTTTTAAGTGTTTCAAAAAGAGATCGACGAGTTCGCCGTCCCACTGGGTTCCCTTTCCTTTTCTCAAGATGTCTGCCGCTTGATGAATATCCATCCCTTTACGGTACGGACGATCCGAAGTCATGGCGTCAAATGCATCGGCCACCGCGATGATTTTGCCAAACAACGGAATGTCGTCGCCTGTTAAGCCGTCCGGATATCCCTTGCCATCAATGCGCTCGTGATAGACGTTATGAACGATCGGTTGATACACTTCTTTTTCCTCCCGTTTCATATGGGTAAGCAGTAAGCTGACGGGATGCAAGACAGAGGAAATGGTCGGAGGTTCTATTGTCGTGAGGGAAACAGCTGGCAGCCGTTGCTGAAAAGCGGTTTGCACGTTAACGAGCACATTGAGGATTTGTTGAAGCTGTGCCAATAAAAACATTCGACTTCGCCGTCTCACGCGCCCTTGAACGCTGCGTCATCTCGACGGCCAGCTTGCAGCTTGCCACCGAGCTGATCTCCCTGCCCCCCTTGCCGAACAGCAGCGCTGCCGCATCATCACGCAGTACGAATCCGCCCGCCGCCGGTACACCCCGCTTTTGCTCGAGCCGTTTGAGAGCGGGTTGTTTTGATAGGGGGCGGCACGAGCTTCCCCTTTTTCACGGTGAACACTCATTTTTTAAAAAAATAGTTGACAACCTGTATTCCCGTTTATATAATTAAAAATGTGTTTAACAGTGAACAACAACATATGATTCCGTAGCTCAGCTGGGAGAGCGCCACCTTGACAGGGTGGAGGTCGCTGGTTCGAGCCCAGTCGGAATCATCAAGTGAAATCCCTTGAGCTGCAAGGCTTAAAGGGATTTTTTTGTTTATGTTGTCGTTTTTAATTTGAATGTTTGGGTTGTATGTGGGAGACTATGTTTAGCGAAAACATTTACAGAAAAAACCGTATGAAAGCCCACGGTTTCAATCGTGGGATGAAAGACGGTGTTGCTCGGTAAATCCCTTAATGGGATTGTTTAGCGCAACAATGTTTATCTTTAAGGGTTTCAGTATAACCATTAAACCGATACAAGAATGGCAAAAGCAACCGTATCTTGGCGGTATGGCGTTTCAGTATAACCATTAAACCGATACAATTAATAATATGGAACAAGAATATCGAAGAACGAAAACAATTGTATCGTTGATTAACTATCATTTTGTTTTCTGTCCACGGTATCGAAGAAAGGTGTTAGTGGGCAGAGTGGAAGAGCGATTCAAGCAGTTAGTAGAAGAAATTTGCCAGGAGAATGATTGGATCATCCTTGCTATGGAAGTGATGCCTGATCATTGTCATTTGTTCTTGAATTGCCTCCCTTCTGATTCTCCATCAGATATGATGGCAAAAGTGAAAGGAGCGACTTCCAGACGATTAAGACAAGAATTTCAACACTTGTCTCATCTGCCGAGTCTTTGGACACGCTCTTTCTTCGTTAGTACAGCAGGGAATGTATCAAGTGAGACAATAAAACGTTATGTGGAATCTCAAAAGAAAAGGGGGTGAATCCATGCCGACGATCACCCTAAGGCTGGAGCTGCACAAGCCAACGAAAGCCAAACAAGATATGTATGAACGGATGACAGCAGTGAATACCGCGTTTGCGAATTGGCTGTTGAATCATCCCGAACTGAATCAAGCGACGAGCAAAATTTTTAAAACGTTTTCGTCGCAGCGGTTTCCTTCCGCCGTCGTCAATCAGACGATTCGAGAAGTGAAGTCCCAAAAGAAAAAACAAAAGGCAAAGAAGTTCCGAACATTCTGGTGTTGCTTTAACAATCAAAACGTGAAGGTGGAAAAGAAAGGAGCGTTCTACACGGTTTCCTTCCCCACACTGGAGAAGCGAATTGGCGTGCCAGTGGTTGCGCGCCCCTATCAAGAAGGGTGGCTGAAGCGGCTGTTGGACGGAACCGCCAAACAAGGGGCCGCCAAGCTCTACAAAAAGAGAACGAGATGGTATTTGGCGATCGCGATCACCTTTGACGTGAAGCCACAGCACGAAACAAAGGCAATGGGCGTTGATTTGGGACTTCGCTATATCGCCGTGGCCAGCGTGGGAACGAAATCGTTGTTTTTCAAAGGGAACCAATGCGCCTTTGTGCGCCGACGCTATGCGGCTTTGCGGCGAACGTTGGGCAAAGCCAAAAAGCTCTATATGATTCGCAAAATCGGCCGTAAAGAGTCCCGCTGGATGAAGGATCAAAATCACAAAATCAGCCGTCAACTCGTGAATTTTGCCCTCGCCAACGGTGTTGGCGTGATTCGGATGGAAGCGTTGACGGGGATTCGGAAACGGGCCAAATCGGCCAAAGAAGCGGGGCGAAGCCTTCATGCTTGGGCATTTCACCAACTGCAAACGATGATTGCCTATAAAGCGGAAATGGCAGGCATTCGGGTGGAGTGGGTGGATCCAACCTACACGAGCCAAACGTGTAAATGTGGACATCGGGAAAAGGGAAATCGCAATGGCATCCACTTTCAGTGTAAACAATGCGGATACACCCTCCACGCCGACTTGAATGGCGCGATCAACATCGCCAAAGCGATTTCGGGTTTCGCCTCCTAACCTAGCGCACTGGTCACAGGTGCGCCGCCCATGGGGGTACAGCTTAACCCGATGGGACGGGGTGATGACACACCCCTAAACTTGGGCGTTGTCCGAACCAGAAATGGATGAGGACGCGAATGACCCAAGAATCCCACGGATTTAGGCGTGCGGAGTGTCAAAAAGAAGTCGATCGTTCTATAAAAAATTTGGTTGAAAGATAGGTAAAAAGGGATGCATATGAAAAATAATCAAACAAGCACAGTCTATGTCATATCAGGCCCCGCTGGGGTTGGCAAATCAACAATTTCAACAGCATTGGCGAACAAGTTGGAGCGTAGTGCGTATATTTCGGGCGATGACATCAGCCATATGCATATCAATGGACGGAAAAAACCGTGGGAAAGTAAAGAAGAGCTTTCATTAATTTGGGATAATATTCTAAGTCTTGCAAGAAATTTTGTAAAATACGGCAATGATGTGGTAGTGGATTATATTGCCTTTCCTCATGAAGTGATATGGTTGTATGAAAATGTAAAGAATTTAAACGTAACGGTTATGTATGTTGTTTTGTGGGCAGATGGGAAAACGTTAAGGCAAAGGGATGAGATGAGGGCCCCCGAGCAACAAATGGGGGAACGCTGCCTCATTTTGCTGAATGAGTTCCATGCATCAGGATTCGATCGAAAGCATCTTTTGGATACTAGCGGGAAACGTAAGGATGACATAGATGAGATGATTGATGAAATCATGAGCAATCAAAGATTTCGAATTTGTTAAAAGATGTTTCATTGGCGCTGCTCTTTCCTTGCCATCGCGAGTTGATTCTCACATCTTTGAAGCAATGACACTGCGAATTTTATTGCTCTGCCGGTGAACACAAACAGCCCGTTTTCAGCGGGCTTTTTTTCATGATATGATAATAACAAAAGAAGAAAGTTGCAAAAGAGACGAAGATGAGGGATGGACATGGCGCATAACTTTCAATTTCTAGAAGGAAAATGGGATGTGCTTGCCCGGGTAGGGGAGACGGCCGAGCGGCATGTGCATCAAAACCCAAACGTGGCGATCAGCGAGCTGCGCAAGTTGGCCGAGGCGATGACGAAATACATATTGGCGTTCGAAGGCATTCGCGAAGAGCGCGGCACCGATCAGCAAGACCGCCTCAAGGTGCTGCTGTATGAACAAATCATCCCAAAAGAGATATATGACATCTTCACGATGATCCGCTTAAAAGGCAATCAAGCGGTGCATGATCCCAATTATGGGGACGTGCATGAGGCAAAGACGCTATTGCACATGGCGTTTCGCCTAGCTGTATGGTTTATGGAAGTGTACGGCGACTGGTCGTTCGAAGCTCCCCAGTATCGAGAGCCGCTGCCGCCATCGTCTGAATCGACGGATGAACTGAATCGGCTCATCGAATCGTATAAACAGCGGCTTGCCGACTTGGAAGCGGAGCTTTCGCACATCCGCGAGACGGGGCTGTATACGAGTGCCGAGGAAAAACAAAAGCGGCGTGACTATTCGCGGCGGGCGGTGGCGAATTTCGAACTGACTGAGGCAGAGACGCGCCTCATCATCGATGAACAGCTGCGGGCGGCTGGCTGGGAGGCTGATTCGGAAAAACTGCGCTTTGCCAAAGGCGCGCGGCCAGAGAAGGGGCGGAATTTGGCGATTGCCGAATGGCCGCTTCGGCACGGGGTTGCCGATTATGCTCTTTTTATCGGCTTGGAGCTGGTCGGCCTCATTGAAGCGAAACGCGCAAGCAAAGACATCCCCGCCGATATCGAACAGGCAAAACAATACGCCCGTCTCGTTGTGCGCCATGGGCAAGAAGTGATTCACGAGCCGTGGGGGGAGTATTTCGTTCCATTTTTGTTCGCCACCAACGGCCGTCCGTACGTGAAACAGCTTGAACAAAAGTCCGGCATTTGGTTTTTGGACGCCCGGAAATCGACGAACCATCCGCGCCCGCTGCAAGGCTGGTATACGCCGGACGGGTTGAAACAGCTGCTGGAACAAGACATTGAACGATCCGAACAGCGGCTGCGCGATGAGACGTTCGATTATTTGAAACTGCGGCCGTACCAAGTGCGGGCGATTCAGGCTGTTGAGCGGGCGCTTGAAGACAAGCGCCGGAGCGTGCTTGTCGCCATGGCGACGGGAACGGGAAAAACGCGCATGGCGATCGGCTTGATTTACCGCTTGCTCAAAGCGAAACGGTTTCGGCGCATTTTGTTTCTCGTTGACCGAAAAGCGCTCGCCGAACAAGCGGAAGCGGCGTTTAAAGAAAGCCGAATGGAGCACTTTCAGACGTTTGCCGAGATTTACGGTTTGCAGTCGCTGTACGACCAAAAGCCCGATCCGGAGACGAAAGTGCATATCGCCACCGTTCAAGGAATGTTGAAGCGCATTTTTTACAACGACCGTCCCGAAGACGTTCCGCCGATTGACCAGTATGACTGCATCATCGTCGACGAAGCCCACCGCGGCTATACGTTGGATAAAGAAATGAACGAAATCGAGCTGGAGTTTAAAGACCATCGCGATTATGTAAGCAAGTATCGGCAAGTGCTCGATTACTTCGATGCCGTCCGCATCGGTTTGACCGCGACGCCCGCCTTGCATACGACGGACATTTTCGGCCCGCCCGTGTTTACGTATTCGTATCGCGAGGCGGTCATCGACGGGTATTTGGTCGACCATGAGCCGCCGTATCAGTTTGATACGGTGCTGAAACGGGAAGGGATTACGTGGGCGAAAGGAGAGACGGTTGATGTCTACGACGCCGTATCCCATACGGTGTCGCAAGAGTATTTGGAGGATGAACTGAACATTGATGTTTCGCACTTTAACACGAAAGTCGTAACGGAAAGCTTTAACCGCGTCATCATTCGCGAGCTCGTCAACTATATCGCTCCGGATGATGAAGGGAAGACGCTCATTTTTGCCGCGACGGACGATCACGCTGATCTCGTCGTCCGACTGCTGAAAGAAGAATTTGCGCGCGTATACGGAGAGTTCGATGACAATGCGGTCATGAAAATCACCGGATCGATCAAAGACCCGTCAGGAGCGATCCGCAGGTTTAAAAACGAAAAATACCCGACAATCGCGGTGACGGTCGATTTGTTAACGACAGGGGTCGATGTGCCGGCGATTACGAACCTCGTCTTTTTGCGCCGCGTTCGCTCGCGCATTTTGTATGAACAAATGCTCGGCCGGGCGACAAGGCGGTGCGATGAGATTGGGAAAGACCATTTCAACATCTTTGACGCCGTCGGCATTTACGAAACGTTAAAGCCGTATACAAGCATGAAACCGGTCGTCGCCCGCCCGCAGGCGACGCTGACGGAGCTGTTCGATGAACTCGAACAGCTTGAACAGACCGCCCATCTGGAATACCAAAAAGAACAAATCATTGCGAAGATGCAACGGAAAAAGCGGACGTGGTCCGACAGGCAACACGAAGATTTCCGCGTGCTTTCCGGCGGAAAAACGGTCGATGAATTCATCGACTGGCTGAAATCGCTGCCGTCTGATGAACTGAAAGACGGGCTGAAAGAATATAAATCGATGTTCCGCTATTTGGACGAAAACCGGTACCGCGAGCGCAAGCAATACATTTCCCACCATGAAGACAAGCTGCTTGGCGTCAAACGAGGCTACGGCAATGCGGAAAAACCGGACGACTATTTAGAGGCGTTCGGTGAATTTATCCGCACGAACATGAATAAAATCCCGGCGCTGATGATTGTCTGCCAGCGGCCGTCCGAACTGACGAGGGAAGAGTTGAAACAACTGCGATTGGAACTTGACCGAAGAGGCTTTTCCGAGAAAAAACTGCAGGCGGCATGGCGGGAGGCGAAAAATGAGGACATCGCCGCCGACATTATCGCCTTCATCCGCCAACAGGCGCTCGGCGACCCGCTCATCAGTCATGAAGAACGAATTCGCCGCGCCATGAACGCCATTTACCGGATGAAACCATGGCCGCCGCTGCAAAAGAAATGGCTTGAGCGGATCGAAAAACAGCTGCTGCAAGAATACGTCCTCCATCCCGACCCGGAAAAAGCGTTTGACTACGAACCGTTTAAAAGCCACGGCGGCTTTAAGCAGCTGAACAATATTTTCGGCGGTCAATTGCCGCAAATCGTGCGCGAAATTAATGAAAACTTGTACAACTACGCCAAGAAGGAGCAAGCCTAGAGATGAACAACCGAGAAATTGTCCAAAAGCTGTGGAACTTGTGCAATGTCTTGCGCGACGACGGCATCACGTACCACCAATATGTCACCGAGCTGACGTATTTGCTGTTTTTGAAAATGATGAAAGAAACCGGGCAAGAATACATCATCCCCGAGCCATACCGTTGGGACGTGCTCGCCAAAAAGGATGGAATCGAGCTGAAAACGTATTACCAACAGCTGCTCATGGCGCTTGGGCAGGAAGAGAACGAACTGTTAAGGCAAATTTACACCGACGCGACGTCCAACATCCGTGAGCCGAAAAACTTGGAAAAAATCATCCGCACCATCGACGCGCTTGACTGGTACAACGCGAAAGAAGAAGGGCTCGGCGCCTTGTACGAAGGGCTGCTCGAGAAAAACGCGAGCGAATTGAAATCAGGCGCGGGGCAATATTTCACCCCCCGCGTGCTGATTGACGTCATCGTCGAACTCGTTGACCCGAAGCCCGGCGAGCGCTGCCACGACCCGGCGGCGGGGACGTTCGGCTTTATGATCGCCGCCAGCCGCCACGTCCGGGCGAAAACGGACGACTATTTTGATTTATCGGAAGAAGAAATTCGGTTCCAGAAATATGAAGCGTTCTCCGGGGTCGAGCTCGTCCGCGACACGCACCGCCTCGCGGTCATGAACGCCCTCTTGCATGATGTGCACGGCGACATTTTGCTTGGCGACACGCTCTCTCCCCTTGGCGAACAGCTGAAAGGGTATGACGTCATTTTGACAAACCCGCCGTTTGGCACAAAAAAAGGCGGGGAACGGGCGACACGGACCGACTTTACGTTTATGACGTCAAACAAGCAGCTGAACTTCCTCCAGCACATTTACCGGGCGCTCAGACCAAACGGCAAGGCGCGCGCCGCGGTCGTTGTGCCCGACAACGTGCTGTTTGAAGGCGGCGTCGGCGCCGACATCCGCCGCGACTTGATGGACAAATGCAACGTCCATACGATCTTGCGCTTGCCGACCGGCATTTTCTACGCCCAAGGGGTGAAAACGAACGTCTTGTTCTTCACCCGCGGGGAAACAGACACGGGCAACACGAAAGAAGTATGGGTGTACGATCTTCGCACGAACATGCCGTCGTTTGGCAAGCGCAATCCGCTGACGAAAGACCATTTCGCCGGATTTATGAAAGCCTACACCGCCGAAGACCGCCATCAAGTCGACGATGAACGGTGGAACGTCTTCACCCGCGACGACATCGCCAAAAAAGGCGACAGCCTCGACATCGGTCTCATCGCCGACGAATCGCTGTCCGTGTACGACAACTTGCCCGACCCGATCGACTCGGCTGAAGAAGCGGTGGAGAAATTAGAGCTCGCCATCTCGCTGCTCAATGAAGTCATTGCCGAACTGAAAGCGGCCGAACACCCGACCCGCTACGAACCGGCAAAAACCGAAATGCTCCACGTCGCTGAACGACTCGAGGTGTCAGAACGATGAGCAAGGCCAAACCAAAATCGATGGAACAGCTGCTCGAAGAAGCGCTCGTGCCCAAAGACGAGCAGCCGTACGAAGTGCCGGGGAATTGGGTGTGGGTGAAATTTGGAGTTGTTGCCAAGTTATTTAATGGATATGCATTTAAAAGCACTGATTATTCTGATGAGGGTATACCAATAATTCGAATATCCGATTTAAATGGTATGGAAACAACTCCCGAAACCGCTGTTAGGGTTCCTAGAGAGCTCTACAATGAAAAGTTTTTGGTGCGCAAAGGCGACTTATTAATCGCAATGTCTGGGGCTACTACTGGGAAAATAGGTATATATAATTCGGACGAAATCGCTATGCAAAACCAACGCGTTGGAAATATCAAAACGATTAATGATAACATTTTATATGCAGCGTATAGAAATTATTTTGTGATTAGTTCCTCGACAGAAATTTCGAAATTGGCGTATGGTGGAGCACAGCCAAATATAAGTGGTGCTCTCATTGAAAGTCTGTCTTTCCCACTCCCCCCCCTAAACGAACAAAAACGCATCGCCGATAAAATTGAGCGGCTGTTTGCGAAAATCGACGAAGCAAAGCGGCTGATTGAAGAAGTGAAGGAGTCGATCGAACAGCGGCGGGCGGTAATTTTGGAGAAGGCGTTTAAAGGGCAATTAGGGACAAATGATCCGAGCGAGAAAAGTATAT
>NZ_BCQG01000032.1 GCF_001544315.1 Geobacillus jurassicus NBRC 107829 | reverse complement strand
CGTTCACAATTTTTTCAAACCGGAATCATGGACGGTTGTGATATAATAGCAGAAGGGATTCGGTCAATAAGGGGGATGGATCGTGCAAATCGTAGTCGTTGGCGTCAACTATAAAACCGCCCCTGTAGAAATCCGCGAAAAGCTCGCATTTGCGGAAGCGGAGCTCGGTGCGGCGATGAAACAGCTCGCCAAGCAAAAAAGCGTGCTTGAAAACGTGATCGTCTCGACGTGCAACCGGACGGAAATTTATGCGGTTGTCGATCAACTGCATACCGGCCGTTACTATATTAAAGCGTTTTTAGCTGAATGGTTTGGCGTTGAAGTAGAAGCGATCTCCCCATATTTGCGCGTGATGGAAGGAGAGGCAGCCATCCGGCATTTGTTCCGTGTGGCAGCCGGCCTTGACTCGATGGTGCTCGGGGAAACGCAAATTTTAGGGCAAGTGAAAGACAGCTATTTGCTTGCTCAAGAGGTCGGGACGAGCGGCACCATTTTCAACCATCTGTTCAAACAGGCGGTGACTTTTGCGAAGCGCGCCCATTCAGAAACGGGCATCGGGGCGCACGCCGTATCGGTCAGCTATGCGGCGGTTGAGCTGGCGAAGAAAATTTTCGGCCGCCTGACCGGCAAGCACGTCTTGATCATCGGCGCCGGCAAAATGGGGGCGCTGGCGGCGCAAAACTTGTACGGCAGCGGCGTCGGCAAAGTGACGGTCGTCAATCGGACGCTTGAAAAAGCACAGCAGCTCGCAGCACAATTCGCCGGTGAGGCGAAGCCGCTCAGCGAGTTGTCATGCGCCTTGCTTGAGGCGGATATCGTCATCAGCTCGACGGGGGCAAAAGGCTATATTTTGACGAAAGAGATGGTGGCGCCGCTTGAGAAAATGCGCAAAGGACGCCCGCTCTTTATGGTCGACATCGCTGTGCCGCGCGATTTGGACCCGGCGCTGGCCGAACTGGAAACCGTCTTTTTGTACGACATCGACGATTTGCAAGATGTCGTGGCGGCCAACTTGGCGGAACGGCAAAAGGCAGCCGCCCGTATTGAAACGATGATCGAAGCGGAGCTTGTGGCGTTCAGCCAATGGCTGCAAACGCTCGGCGTTGTGCCGGTCATCGCCGCACTGCGTGAAAAGGCTCTTGCCATCCAGGCGGAAACGATGAAAAGTTTGGAACGGAAACTGCCGCATTTGTCAGAGCGCGACTGGAAAGTGTTGAACAAACATACAAAAAGCATCATTAACCAGCTGCTCCGCGACCCGATTTTGCAGGCGAAGGAACTTGCCTCCGGTCCGAACGCCGACGAGGCGCTTCGGCTGTTTATGAAAATCTTCAATATCGAAGATGCGGTGAAATCCGAGCGGCGCATGCAACAGGCGAAAGCGGAGCAGTGCGGCGAGCAGGGGGCGGAAGCAGCCCGCGCCGCCCGTCCATCATGGCAGCTGTAAGGTGGGATGGACGGTGGCGCTGTTGTATGAGCTGTCCATTTTGCTTTACATCGCTTCGATTCTTTTATACTTCATCGATTTTTTGCAGCAAAACCGGAAGGCGAACGAAACCGCCTTCTGGTTGCTTTCTATTGTATGGGTTTTGCAGACGGCGACGTTTGCCTTCCGCGTCCTCGAGACGAAGCGCTTCCCGATTTTAACGATGTCGGAAGGGCTTTATTTTTACGCCTGGCTGCTCATTACGCTGTCGCTCGTCATCAACCGGCTGCTGCGCGTCGACTTCATCGTCTTTTTTACGAACGTTCTTGCGTTTTTTATTTTGGCCATTCATACGTTTGCACCATCCTCGCAGTCGCCGGCTGTTGCGGAGCGGCTCGTTTCGGAGCTGCTTATCATCCACATTACCCTTGCGCTCGGGGCGTACGCGGCGTTTACGCTGTCATTTCTGTTTTCTGTGCTGTACATGCTGCAATACAGCTTGCTGAAAAAGAAAAAGTGGGGGGCGCGTCTTTGGCGCATGGCCGATTTGTCGCGGCTTGATTTTTTGTCGTATGTTTTAAATTTGCTCGGCTTGCCTATGTTGTTATTAGGGCTCATTCTTGGCGTGATTTGGGCGTACATTCAAATTGACCATTTCCATTGGTATGATGCGAAAGTGCTTGGGTCGTTTGTCGTTCTTCTCGTCTATGGCATCTATTTTTATAAGCGAGCCGTTCAGCAGATGCAAGGGAAGACGATCGCGCTATGGAACATCGGTTCGTTTTTGTTTTTGCTTGTCAACTTTTTCTTGTTTGGCAGTTTGTCAAAATTTCATTTTTGGTATTCGTAATCGAGGTGGAACGAGATGCGGAACATTGTCGTTGGCTCGCGGCGCAGCAAGCTCGCCTTGACCCAGACGAATTGGGTGATCAACGAATTGAAACAGCTCGGGGCGCCGTTTACGTTTGAAGTGAAAGAAATCGTCACGAAAGGAGACCGAGTGCTTGATGTCACACTCTCGAAAGTGGGGGGCAAAGGGCTGTTTGTGAAAGAGATCGAGCACGAATTGCTCGCCGGAGGCATCGATATGGCGGTCCATAGCATGAAAGATATGCCAGCCGTGTTGCCCGAAGGCTTGGCGATCGGGGCGGTGCCGCGCCGTGAAGATGCGCGCGATGTGCTCGTCAGCAAAGGCAACCGGGCGTTGCATGATTTGCCGGCGGGATCGGTCATTGGCACGAGCAGCCTGCGCCGCTCGGCGCAGCTGCTCGCTTATCGCCCGGATTTGACGATCAAATGGATTCGCGGCAATATTGATACGAGACTGGCGAAGCTCAACAATGAAGATTATGATGCGATCGTGCTGGCGGCGGCAGGTCTTGCGCGCATGGGTTGGGGAGATGACGTCATCAGCGACTATCTGCCTCTTGATGTCTGCGTTCCGGCGGTCGGCCAAGGGGCGCTTGCGGTTGAATGCCGGGAGGATGATGACGAATTGCGCGAATGGCTCAGTCGGTTGAACGACGAGCAAACCGAGCAGGCCGTTCGGGCGGAGCGCGCTTTTTTGCAGCAAATGGAGGGCGGCTGTCAAGTGCCGATCGCTGGCTACGCTGAAGCGGACGGCGGCATCGTGCGCCTTACCGCCCTTGTCGCCTCGCCGGATGGCAAAGAAGTGTATAAAGAAATCGTCACGGGCGCCGATCCGGAGGCCGTCGGCCGGCAGGCGGCAGCTGTCTTAATCGAACAAGGGGCGAAAGCGCTCATCGAGCGGGTGAAAAAGGAGTTGAGCTCCTAATGGCGGGGCGTCCGCTAGATGGCAAAACCGTGCTTGTGACGCGCGGCAAGGAGCAGGCGGCGCCGTTTTCTGCCCAGTTGCGCGCTGCCGGCGCTGTGCCGGTGGAAATCCCGCTCATTGCCATCCAGCCGGCGGCGCCGGAGGAAATCGCCGCTATAGCTGAGCGGATCAATGAATATCACTGGCTCATCTTCACGAGCGCCAACGCGGTCCGCTTCTTTTTCCCGCACGTTTTGTTGCCGCAGCCGCTGCCGAAGATGGCCGTTGTCGGGCGGAAAACAGCGGCGGCGCTCGCCGAGCGCGGTCTTTCCCCGGCGCTCGTGCCGGATGATTACACTGCTGAACGGCTGGCGGCCGCGCTCGTTCCGCATATCAAACGAGGCGATCGTGTACTGTTTGTGAAAGGCAATTTGGCCCGTCCGACGCTGCCCGAGTCGTTGCGAAACGCGGGGGCCGTCGTCGATGAGCTCACGGTGTACGAAACCGCACCGGATGAAAGCGGCCGGGAGCGGCTGTTGTCGCTGTTGCGCCGGCGGGAGCTTGACGCGGTCACTTTGATGAGCCCGTCGGCGGTCGACAGCTTTGTCCGCCTTCTCGGCAAAGAAGCAGTTTCTCTTCTTTTCGGTGTTGCGGTCGCCTGCATCGGGCCGGTGACGAAAGAAGCGGCCGAGCGGGCGGGCATTCCGGTGCATATTTGTGCGGCCGATTACACCGCTGATGGTATCATTAAAGCGATGGAACAATACTTTTCCATGGAGGGACAATGAATGGCACTGTCATTTGACCGCCATCGCCGCTTGCGGCAAACGGCTGCGATTCGGGCGATGGTGCGCGAGACGCATCTTCGCGTCGAGGATCTCATTTACCCGCTGTTTGTGGTCGAGGGCAGCGGCATTAAGCGGGAAGTGCCGTCGATGCCGGGAGTGTATCATTTGTCGCTTGACCGTTTGTCCGAGGAAATGGACGACATCGCCAACCTTGGCATTCCTGCCGTGATGGTGTTCGGCGTGCCGAATGAAAAAGATGAAGTCGGTTCGCAGGCGTATTGCGAAACGGGGATCGTCCAGCGGGCGATCCGGCAAATGAAGGCGGAGCACCCGGAGATCGTCGTCATCGCCGATACATGTTTATGTGAATATACGAGCCATGGCCATTGCGGCGTCGTCGAAAACGAGCGCGTGCTGAACGACCCGTCGCTTGATTTGCTCGTCAAAACAGCCGTCAGCCAGGCGCAAGCGGGCGCTGACATCATCGCGCCGTCAAACATGATGGACGGCTTTGTCGCCGCCATTCGCCAGGGGCTTGATGAAGCGGGATTCGAGTACGTGCCGATCATGTCGTATGCGGTCAAATACGCCTCGGCGTTTTACGGCCCGTTCCGTGACGCCGCCGACAGCGCGCCGCAGTTTGGCGACCGGAAGACGTACCAAATGGATCCGGCCAACCGCCTTGAGGCGTTCCGAGAAGCGGAGTCGGATGTCAAAGAAGGCGCTGATTTCTTGATGGTGAAGCCAGCGCTTGCGTACATGGACATTATCCGCGACATCAAAAACCGCTTTCCGCTGCCGCTTGTCGCCTATAATGTGAGCGGCGAGTATGCGATGATCAAGGCGGCGGCGCAAAACGGTTGGATCGATGAGAAGCCGGTCGTCATGGAAATGTTGACAGGGATGAAACGGGCCGGCGCGGATTTGATCATTACGTATTTTGCGAAAGATGTCGCCCGGTGGCTGACTGAATGAGGGGGAGAGCGAAATCATGCGAAGCTATGAACGATCGAAAGCGGCCTATGAAGAAGCGGTGAAGTTGATGCCGGGCGGGGTGAACAGCCCGGTGCGCGCCTTCAAGTCGGTCGGGATGACGCCGATTTTCATGGCGCGCGGCCAAGGGTCGAAAATTTACGATATTGACGGCAATGAATACATCGATTATGTGCTGTCATGGGGGCCGCTCATTTTAGGCCATGCCAACCCGCAAGTCGTTGAAGCGTTGAAGCGGGTGGCCGAACAAGGGACGAGCTTCGGGGCTCCGACATTGCTTGAAAACGAGCTCGCCAAGCTTGTGATCGAGCGGGTGCCGTCGGTCGAGATCGTGCGCATGGTCAACTCTGGCACCGAGGCGACGATGAGCGCCCTCCGCTTGGCGCGCGGCTACACGAAGCGCAACAAAATCATCAAGTTTGAAGGCAGTTACCACGGCCACGGCGATTCGTTGCTTATTAAAGCCGGCTCCGGCGTGGCGACGCTCGGCTTGCCGGACAGCCCGGGCGTGCCGGAATCGGTGGCGCAGCATACGATCACCGTTCCGTACAATGATCTGGACAGCGTCCGCTATGCGTTTGAGCGGTTTGGCGAAGATATCGCCGCAGTAATCGTCGAGCCGGTCGCCGGCAACATGGGCGTCGTTCCACCTGCTCCCGGATTTTTGGAAGGACTGCGCGAGGTGACAAAACAATATGGCGCCTTATTAATTTTTGACGAGGTGATGACGGGGTTTCGCGTCGATTATCATTGCGCCCAAGGGCATTACGGCATTGAGCCGGACTTGACGTGCCTTGGCAAAGTGATCGGCGGCGGTTTGCCGGTCGGGGCGTACGGCGGCAAAGCGGAGATCATGGAGCTTGTCGCGCCGAGCGGACCGGTGTACCAAGCCGGCACGCTCTCCGGCAATCCGCTCGCCATGACGGCTGGTTACGAAACGCTCCGCCAGCTGACGCCGGAAACGTATGAAGAGCTTGGCCGCAAAGCGGCGCGCCTGGCGGAGGGTCTTCACCAGGCGGCGGAGAAATACGGCATCCCGCATACGATCAACCGTGTCGGGTCGATGATCGGCTTTTTCTTCACGAACGAGCCAGTCATCAACTACGAGACCGCGAAGACGTCCGATTTGGAGCTGTTTGCCGCCTATTATCGGGAAATGGCGAATGAAGGCATTTTCCTGCCGCCGTCGCAATTTGAAGGGCTGTTCTTGTCGACGGCCCACAGTGATGACGATATTGAATATACGATTGCTGCTGCCGAGCGGGTGTTTGCCCGCCTGCGCGGATAGAGAGAACGGGCTGCCGACGACCGGCAGCCTCATTTTTTTATCATACCGCCTCTTTTCCGTTCATACAATGGATAATGTCATAGAAAATTTGGCGAAGGGACGGAAGGAGGAGGCCCGGTTGGAGCAATCGTATTTGCGTTTTTCGCTTGAAGAATCGGTCTGGTTTAAAAGAGGACAGGAAGTCGCCGAGTTTTTGTCCATTTCCCTTGACCCGGTCATTTCCGTCGATGAGTACGACCAATATATTACGATCCGCGGCGCGCTCAAGTTAAGCGGCGAATTTCGCCAAGCAGGCGAAGGGCAGGCGGAGGCGGATGACGACGTGTTTGAGATGGCCAGCTATCGGTATATTCAACACATTTCGCTGCGCGAAGACGGCACCAGCGAACTGTCGCACCGGTTTCCGATCGATATTACGATTCCGAAAAGCCGCATCCGTTCCCTTGAGGATGTGTACGTGACGGTCGAATCGTTTGATTATGAATTGGATGAAAACGGAAGATTGCTGATCACTGCCGACATTTCGATCAGCGGCATCAGCGAAGCGCCGCTTGACAATGAGTTGCTGGTCGATGAGGAAGATGATGGGGAGCCATTGTTCGCACCGTTTGAGTCGATCGCCCGCAAGGAAGTGGACGATGAGGAAGCAGAAACATTGGCATCCGGTTCGTTCGATGCGGCTGAAGAAAAACAGCTTGTCGCTCAGGAAAGCGGATTTTTCGCGCCGATTGGGGAAGCGGCGGCCGTTCGCCATGAAGAAACACCGTCATCTAGCGAAAAAGAGGAGGCGAAAGAGCCATTTTTGCCGCTTGAGACGGAAACGAAGGCTGTCAGCGCACAGGCGGAGGAAGACATCGCATCGCTGCTGCCGCCAACTGAGGCGAAAGTGTCGATCGGGGCGGCGAAAAAGGCGGCGGAAGAAGAAGAGGAAGAAGAAACGAAGGCGAAAAGCGAAAATGCGCTTTACTTAACGAAGCTGTTTGCGAAAAGCGGGGCGGAAGAGTTTACGAAAGTGAAAATTTGCATCGTCCAGCAAGGAGATTCATTGGACAAGATTGCTGAGCGGTATGACGTGACCGTTTCGCAGCTGTTGCGCGCCAACGATTTGGAAAGCCCGGACGACGTGCACGAAGGGCAATTGCTATATATTCCGGCCATGGCGGGAAGCCGTCCTTTCTCATGAAAGGAACGCTTTCCATTTCTTTTGCCGATAAGGGGGCGTCACGATGGCCGCACAGTTTGACCGGTATGATGCCGTGCTCGCCCAGTACGGGCTTCGGCCGGAGCGCATTGAAGAGCACGGCAAAGCCGCCAAAGTGTATACGAACCGCGGCGTTTTCGCTTTAAAGCCGCTTGAAAGCGAGCAAGAAGCCGCCGCTGTTTGGCAGTCGCTCCAGCACGATGGCCGCCGCTGCCTTCCGCTTTGCTTGACGCGTCAGCGGTCGTTGTTTGCGGCGGAAGGCAGCCGTCTTTATTATTTGCAAGCATGGCATGACGGCGAAGCGAAGGCGGAAGGGGACCCGGTCCGCGCCTTTTTTCGCGATCTCGCACGCCTCCATCGCTCTACGGTTCGCTCCATAAAAGTGAACGAAGAAGAGATCGAGGATTATCGAAAGCAAAAAAAAGACGAATGGCAGCGGGCCCGCGCCGTTTGGGAAGAGCGTGTCGAGCGGTATGAAGCGGCGTGGTACATGTCGCCGTTTCAGCTCCAGTGTTGCACATATTTTCACGAGGTGATGCGCGCGTACTCGTTTGCTGAGGAGCGGCTCGATGCTTGGGAAGAGATATTGAAGGAAACGAAGCAATGGCGGATCGCCTGGGTGCACGGCAAAGCACGCCTTCCCCACTATATCCCGCCGTATTGGATCAGCTGGGAGCGGGCGCATTGGAATTCGCTGCTCTTTGATGTGATCGCCGCGCTCCGTTTTCATGTGCGGACGATGCCGCCGCTCGGGCGCGAGTGGCTGGAAGGGGTCGAGGAGTACGAGAAGGAGCTGCCGTTATCCGACGGGGAGCGAGCGTTTTTGTACAGCCATTTGGCGGAGCCGCGCGGGTTTATCCGCTGTTTGGAGCGATATGAGGCCGCTTCGCGGAAGGAGCGGAACGAACGGGAACATGTCGCCGCGCTGCAGCGCTGTTATTTGGCGTTTAAAAACATGGAGGCGGTTGTCATGCACCTTGTCCAACGCGACGCCGCGCAGCAGCAGGAAGAAGCGGTGGACAATGAACCGCCGGCGGATGAAGAGGATAATGGGTAAGCCGATGACAAACAAAACGGCGTCTTCCTAAAAAAGATGGTGATGGAACAGAGAACGCGGTCCAACGGAAGTGTTTCTCCATTTAAAACAAGAAAAGCCGCTTTTCCTTTCATGTGAGAACCAGCGATTCCGCGAAAATGATTGTTTTTTCATCAGACCCTCTGAGAGGGCGGAGATTCATGGCTTTTCTCAAATTGATAAACCTCATAAACCTTGTTCTTTTCAACACTTGAGAACCGCCGTTTTAAGTAAAGAAAACGATCGTTTTTCCGGACTTCTAAATCCATTCCAAATGGAGCGCCACGGCAATGAGAACAAAGATCGCCAATAAAATGACATCAAACGTCGTCGGCAAAAAAATGGTGCGGATCGCTTGAAAGATCGTGAGCGGAATGATTACTTGGGCGCAGACGGCGCGCACTTGCCTGAGCCACGGGGGCCACGAATACGGGTTGAATCGCCGCATTGATATTCCCTCCTTCTCCGGTTTACTATACAATATGAATAGAAAAACCGTTTGTCACCAAACGGGTGGCAGTAGAATAAATAAATAAAAACTTGGCAAAGATGATGGACAATGGTAGTATAATAATCGAACAATGACGACAAAAGCGAAGACGGGGAGGAGTACAGCGGTCCGAGCCTGCAGAGAGGGAAATCAGAAGCTGCGAGATTTCCTAGGATGACGGCTGCTGGAAGGTCGCCCTTGAGCTGCTTCTTTGAACGGCGCTGTTGCCGAGTAGAGGAAGCCGGCCGTGTGCCGTTATGCCAATGAAGCGCTTAAGCCTCCAGGCTTAAGAAAAAAGGTGGTACCGCGAAAGCAGCTCCTTTCGTCCTTTTGGGATGAAAGGGGCTTTTTTGCTTGCCGGCTGCGCGGCTTTGCGCTGTCGGCCGCATTGTCCATCACGTTGTTAAGGAGGGAAATGACATGGCACAGCACGAAGTGTCGATGCCGCCGAAATACGACCACCGCGCGGTTGAAGCGGGGCGCTACGAATGGTGGCTGAAAGGGAAATTTTTTGAGGCGACCGGCGATCCGGCGAAAAAACCGTTTACGATCGTCATTCCACCGCCGAACGTCACTGGCAAACTGCATTTAGGGCATGCGTGGGATACGACGCTGCAAGACATCATTACGCGCATGAAACGGATGCAAGGGTATGACGTCCTGTGGCTTCCGGGAATGGATCACGCCGGCATCGCCACCCAGGCGAAAGTGGAAGAGAAGCTGCGCCAGCAAGGGCTGTCGCGCTACGATTTAGGACGGGAAAAGTTTTTAGAAGAAACATGGAAGTGGAAGGAAGAATACGCCGGCCATATTCGCAGCCAATGGGCGAAGTTAGGGCTTGGCCTCGATTACACGCGCGAGCGGTTCACGCTCGATGAAGGGCTCTCAAAAGCGGTGCGCGAAGTGTTCGTGTCGCTTTACCGAAAAGGGCTCATTTACCGCGGGGAGTACATCATCAACTGGGATCCGGTGACCAAAACCGCTTTGTCGGACATTGAGGTCGTTTATAAAGAAGTGAAAGGCGCACTTTACCATTTGCGCTATCCGCTCGCCGACGGCTCCGGCTATATTGAAGTGGCGACGACCCGTCCGGAAACGATGCTCGGCGATACGGCCGTTGCCGTGCACCCGGATGACGAGCGGTATAAGCATTTGATCGGCAAAATGGTGAAGCTGCCGATCGTCGGCCGCGAAATTCCGATCATCGCCGACGAGTATGTCGATATGGAGTTCGGCTCCGGGGCGGTGAAAATTACGCCGGCGCACGACCCGAACGACTTTGAAATCGGCAACCGCCATAACTTGCCGCGAATTCTTGTCATGAACGAAGACGGCACGATGAATGAAAACGCCTTGCAATACCAAGGGCTTGACCGGTTCGAGTGCCGGAAGCAAATCGTCCGCGATTTGCAAGAACAAGGCGTCCTCTTTAAAATCGAGGAGCACGTCCACTCGGTCGGCCATAGCGAACGGAGCGGCGCGGTCGTTGAACCGTATTTGTCGACGCAATGGTTTGTGAAAATGAAGCCGCTCGCCGAAGCGGCGATCAAGCTGCAGCAAACCGACGGGAAAGTGCAGTTTGTGCCGGAGCGGTTTGAAAAAACGTATTTGCATTGGCTTGAAAACATCCGCGACTGGTGCATTTCGCGCCAGCTTTGGTGGGGACATCGCATCCCGGCGTGGTATCATAAAGAAACGGGCGAAGTGTACGTCGACCATGAGCCGCCCAAAGACATCGAAAACTGGGAGCAAGACCCCGACGTGCTTGATACGTGGTTCAGCTCGGCGCTCTGGCCGTTCTCGACAATGGGATGGCCGGATACGAACTCGCCGGATTACAAGCGCTACTACCCGACCGATGTGCTTGTCACCGGCTATGACATCATTTTCTTCTGGGTGTCGCGCATGATTTTCCAAGGGCTCGAATTCACCGGGAAGCGCCCGTTCAAAGACGTGCTCATCCACGGTCTTGTCCGCGACGCCCAAGGGCGGAAAATGAGCAAATCGCTCGGCAACGGCGTCGATCCGATGGATGTGATCGACCAATACGGCGCTGACGCGCTCCGTTACTTCTTGGCGACCGGCAGCTCGCCGGGGCAAGACTTGCGCTTCAGCACCGAAAAAGTCGAAGCGACGTGGAATTTCGCCAACAAAATTTGGAACGCCTCGCGCTTTGCCTTGATGAACATGGGCGGCATGACGTATGAGGAGCTTGATTTGAGCGGCGAAAAAACGGTCGCCGACCATTGGATTTTAACGCGTCTCAACGAAACGATCGACACGGTGACGAAGCTTGCCGAGAAATATGAATTCGGCGAAGCGGGGCGCACGCTGTACAACTTTATTTGGGACGATTTGTGCGACTGGTACATTGAAATGGCGAAATTGCCGCTTTACGGTGACGACGAAGCGGTGAAAAAGACGACGCGCTCCGTATTGGCGTATGTGCTCGACAACACGATGCGCCTGCTTCACCCGTTCATGCCGTTCATTACCGAGGAAATTTGGCAAAACTTGCCGCATGAAGGCGAATCGATCACCGTTGCTCCGTGGCCGCAAGTGCGCCCTGAGCTGTCGAACGAAGAAGCGGCGGAAGAAATGCGGATGCTCGTCGACATCATCCGCGCCGTCCGCAACGTCCGCGCCGAAGTGAACACGCCGCCGAGCAAGCCGATTGCGCTCTATATTAAGGTGAAAGATGAACAAGTGCGGGCGGCGCTCATGAAAAACCGCGCCTATCTTGAGCGGTTCTGCAACCCGAGCGAGCTCTTGATCGATACAAACGTTCCCGCGCCGGACAAAGCGATGACGGCGGTCGTCACCGGCGCCGAGCTCATCATGCCGCTTGAAGGGTTGATCAATATCGAAGAAGAAATCAAGCGGCTCGAAAAAGAGCTCGACAAATGGAACAAAGAAGTCGAACGCGTCGAAAAGAAATTGGCGAACGAAGGCTTTTTGGCGAAAGCGCCGGCCCATGTCGTCGAAGAAGAGCGGCGCAAGCGGCAAGACTATATCGAAAAGCGCGAAGCCGTCAAGGCGCGCCTCGCCGAGCTGAAACGGTAGACAAACGATCTCGCCGTTGATTATGATGAAGACGAATCCGCATGGGCTGGATTCGTCTTTTTCTTATGAAACAAGGCGGAGTAGTCGGACGAACCGCCGGGTTTCGCCGGCGCGGACAAGCCGCCAGCTTATACAGTTTTTCGAAGGAGGGGTCAACCGTGGTGCGAACATATGATGAAGCGGTCGCTTGGATTCACGGGCGGCTGCGGCTTGGCATGAAACCGGGATTGAAACGGATGGAATGGATGATGGAGAAACTCGGGCATCCGGAACGCCGCGTCCGTGCCGTCCATATCGGGGGAACGAACGGCAAAGGGTCGACGGTCGCCTATTTGCGTTCGATCTTGCAGGCGGCAGGGTATTCGGTCGGGACGTTCACCTCGCCGTATGTTGAGCAGTTTAACGAACGGATCAGCATCAACGGCGAACCGATCAGCGATGAAGAGATTGTAGAGCTCGTGCAGACGATCAAACCGCTGGCGGATGAATTGGAACGAACAGAGCTCGGCGGGCCGACCGAATTTGAAGTGATCACAGCGATGATGCTTTATTATTTCGGCAAAAAACACATTCAAGACATCGTGCTCATTGAAGTCGGCCTCGGCGGACGCTTGGACTCGACGAACGTCATTTATCCGCTCGTTTCCGTCATTACGAACGTCAGCTACGACCATATGAACATCTTAGGCGATACACTCGCGCAAATCGCCGCGGAAAAAGCGGGGATCATTAAATCAGGGGTTCCGCTTGTGACAGCAGTGAACGAGCCTGAGGCGTGGGACGTGATCGCCAAGACGGCGGCGGAGCGGAAGGCGAAAACGTATCGGCTCGGCGTTGATTTTACCGTTTCTGACCGGCAGGCGACGGCCGAAGGGGAACAGTTTTCCGTCACGACTCCATTTGCCGAATATCGCGGTTTGCGCATTTCCATGCCGGGCGCCCATCAAGTCGAAAATGCCGCTGTGGCGGTGATGACGGCAGAACTATTGCGGCTTGGCTATTCATTTTTGATCGATCCGGAACATATTGGCGACGGGCTCGCAACGGCCACTTGGCCCGGCCGGTTTGAGCGGATGAGCGACAATCCTCTCATCATCCTTGATGGCGCCCATAACGAGGCCGGCATCCACGCGCTTGTGGAGACGGTGCGCACCCATTATCCCGACAAACGCGTCCATGTTTTGTTTGCCGCATTGGCGGACAAGCCGCTCGAGCGGATGATTCGGCTGCTTGATGATCTGGCGACAACGATGACGTTTACAACGTTCGATTTTCCGCGCGCGGCGTTGGCGGAAGCGCTTGCTGCCCTTTCGTCTCATCTGCATAAGGCGGCGACAGATGATTGGACAGGCTGGCTCATCGAGAAGAAAAAACGAATGGGAAACGACGAGCTGTTGCTTGTCACTGGATCGCTTTACTTTATATCTGAAGTGCGAAAACTTCTAAAAAAATAATGCCAAGTGATGAAAAGGATTGATATAATGGAAGAAAGATAGTCCTTTTGGCTCGGGAGGGGAGGCATATGCAACGGCGGCGCGGCTGGTTGTTATGGGGGATGTTGCTATGGCTGATGGTGAGTGTATGGCCGGTGAAGGCGGGTGTCGCTTACGCAGGCCAGCCGGAAGGGGCTATCACGTTTGTTTCCGATGAGAAAATTGAAGGATGGGCGACCGCACCAGGGGGCGGCAACGGGCAAGGGAACAGCATTCGCTACTTTATGATTCGCATTCAGCTGAAGGAACAAAACGGCACGGCAGTCAGCTACCGAGCCGAAGCGGTGGGAGCGCCGGCGGACAGAAACGGGGAGAAAAAGTATACGTTTTCACTCGACATGCGCGGCAAGTGGCCACCAGCTTCGGGAACGACGGCGACTTACCAAATCACCGTCGATGCTTATCGCGTGTTGGGAAATGGAAAAGAGGATGTGTATTTTTCATTCCCGGAACCGCCTTATCAATATGCGAAACGAAATGAGGCAAGCACCGCCAAATTGGATTTTTCCATCGCGTTCTCACAGCCGGAATACGCTAAGCCGCCTAACGGCGATGCCGAAGGACGGCTCGATGTGACGCTCATTCCCCAAGGGGCGGTTTCGTCGCTCATCCGTCCACCGATCGACGTCGTGTTTGTGTTTGATGTCTCCGGCTCGATGACATGGGCGAAGCTTGAAAGCGCCAAGGCAGCGCTTCGCTCGGCTGTCGATTACTTTAAAGCCCATTTGCATCCGAACGACCGATTTGCCCTCATTCCATTTTCCGACTCGGTGAGAAACATCGTTCCGTTTGGGGATCAGCCGAATGTCGCCGCCCAACTCGAGAAAATTCGGACGGTTGGCGACAGTTTGACGGCCGGAGGCGGCACGAACTATTCGGCGGCGCTGTCGCTTGCACAGTCGTATTTTAACGACCCGGCGCGCAAAAAGTACGTGATTTTCTTGACAGACGGGATGCCGACCACCCTTAACGCAACGGAAACGATCACTTACCGGGAAGTCCAGCGGATTCTTTGGTTCTACTACTACACAGGAGAAAAAGTCACGGCGTCGCTGCCGCTGACGTATGAACTGTATACAAACGGAACGGCCGGCATTCGTTTTACCGACAAGCGTGGCTTTTCCCGCCTGTTTACAAGCGACGGATGGGATTATGTAAACGACGCTGATGTCCCCTTAGGCCGGAGCGACTATCCATTTAGTTACGGCAGCATAGAGAAGAAAATTCGCGATCATGCCATCAACGTGGCTAAGACGCTCGGAATGAACAATATCACGCTTTATTCGATCGGTTTTGGCACAAACAGCGAGATTGATATGAACTATTTGCAAATGTTGTCAGCAACAGCTGGAGGCGAGGCGAAACAAGGAACGGCGCAAAACTTGACCGACCTGTTCCAACGTTTTTCCGCGCTGGCGACCACTCCGGCATTGACCGGGACGGTGAAAATCCCGCTCTCTTCCTTTGCCGGCAATGTGGAGATTAAGGAAAGCGGAAACGTATGGCTGGATGAAAATAAACAAAACGCCTATATTTCCTTTTCGATTCCATACGAGGTCGGGCAGTCGACGCCGTCCCGTATTACGATTCCGGTTTCCATCTCCTTTAAGCAAAAAGGGACGTATACGTTGACCGCAGAGTTGACATACCGCGATGTATATGGGCAACTGCAGCCGCCGATCGCAAAATCAGCCACGATCTCGATCACTGTTAAGGTTCATAGCTTGATGCTTGGTGATTACAAATCGACGATGAACGTCGGCGAAACGCAGACCATTCCTGTGACCATTTTTCCGAGCGACGCGACGAACCAAACGCTTGCGTGGACATCAAGTGACCCGAATGTCGCATCCGTAGACCAAAACGGCACGGTGACGGCCCACAAACCGGGCAGGGTGACAATCACCGTCCGAGCGGCCGATGGCAGCAATGCGCAGGCAACGGCGACGATTACGGTCATCGACCCGTACGTGGCGCTTGAACGGATGGAGTTTCGTCGCCCGATATTGTACATCAAAGTTGGCGAACGTCTTGAAGTGGCGCCGCAGCTTCGCTTTATACCGGACAATGCGACAGACCAAACCCTTCGTTCCGTTGAATCGTCTGCGCCAGAGTATGTCAATGTTGTCAATGAAAATGGTACATGGTATTTGGTCGCCGACGATGTCGGCTATGCAACGGTGACGGCGACTGCCAATGCGAAAACGCCGGATGGCAGGCCGGTTCAAGCCACGGTGTGGGTCTTTGTCCAACCGCGTGAAGATGAGGGGGGGAGCGGTAGCAGCGGCGGTCGTTGGTAAACCCACGAAAAAAAGCGGCTCTTCGATTCAGGAGGCCGCTTTTTTTGCTGAAAGGGATCAGCATCGCGGATGAGGCGATGCAAGCGGTCTTCGTTCACTTCACTTCCAGCCGATCGGCAACAAGCGAGATTCGATTGACAAACGGCAGTCCTGTTCCTTGTTCGACTAAAACCCGCGGATTGTATTTGATGATCAGACGGGATTTCTGCATGTCGGAACTTGGAATGAAGTTCCCAGGTTCACCGTCTTTCGGCTCGATCCGACCGCGAAAGGCGTTGATGACGAGGCCGCTTCGGTCGGCATCCGGCGCGAGCGTGCCGTTGCCGCGGGCGAACAACCCGCCTTCAATGTACAAATACGACCCGACCGCGTAAATCGTCGCGCTGCTGTCCGTATAAAAATACCCTTTTAAGTTCGGGCTTTCACTTGGGTTTTGAAATTCATTGATGCGGGCGATATCGAGCGTGCCTTTGGACAACAATACGAGTCCTTTACCATCCGTCCCGTCGATATGGCTGTTGTAAATGGCCGTCTTGCCGGTGACGTAAATGCTCGCATTCAATGCCAAGTTCCCAGTGAGCATCAAATCGCCGAACACAATCAAATTGCCGCGCACGGTTGCTGTCGACTTCATAGGGCCCTCAATGTGAAGATCGCCATTGACAATGAGCCATTGGTTTTGGCCGTTTTGCTGCACGTCAATGTCTCGATAAAGGGTGATCTCCTCCCCTTCTGCGTCCAACCAAAGCGGCTTGTCTTTTGGCATCTGATTGATGGATTGCTCATACGGCGTTTCGGCGTTCGTCTCGACCCGGGCCAATTTCCCTTCTTGATAAAGTTCACGCGCTAAATCGAGCGGCGGCTGGCGATCGTTTTCAATGCGCTCGATATACGATTGTTGGGTTTCAGGCGACAGCGGCGAAAGGCCGGCCGCCTGAAGCAATTTGTCTTTCAAAGTGCGGTCGAAATCGATGTCGATGAAATCGTCTGTCTCTTGTTGAATGAGCGGCCTGACGGCATTTGCCGGCCATCCTTCGTCGAAAAGACCGTCTTCCATTTGGAAGGCTCCGTTGCCAGCTTTCCAGCAGCTGCTCGTTTGCGTGCATGAAAACAGCAGCTTGTCATGGATGTGCCAAATCGAATCGTTTGTTGATGCAGGCAGTCCGGCATCGATGGGACCAACTGTTAATTCCCCGCCTTTTTTCACGTAGTTTGCCGCGTTGCTTATGTAAGCGCTTCGTCCAGCATATACGTTTCCTTGCTCCACGTAGACGCCGCCGTTTAAGACGAGCGTTTCTTTCGACCCCAGCGCATATTTAAGGAAGCTTGGCGCATTCGTCAAAAAGATGCGCCGCTTGACTGTCCGCTCGTGATGGCCATCGGTAAACGGTTTCGACAAATCGAGCGCGCGGAGAAACACGCTGTTCGTCGGGATGTTGTACAAACGATACGACACGTCTTCCATGTTCACGCCGTAGCGCGCTTTCAGCTTGCCGGCCATCGTATCCGGGCCGGGCGCGTCTTCGTTAATGCCGAGAAATGCATCCCATTGGCTTGGAGTGAAAATGCCATGGCTGACCAAAAACTGTTCGTCTGAAAGCTCGGCTTTGAGTTCGGCGGACGCCTCGTTGAGGGCGGTTTTCGCTTCATGGAACGATTCGACATTCTCGACGCGCACTGTAGTCAAGCGCGCTTGTTGAATGGCGACTGTTAAAGTGGTCAAGCCGAGCAAAAAAAAGATGGTGATGACGAGCATGGTCGTCACCAAGCTGTAGCCAGCAACGTTCAAGCGCAGGCGGTTCATCGCTCTCCCCCTTCGCAGATAAAGTTTCGAAACGCAATGCTTAAAAACCAAATTCCGTTGTTAATGTAAACGGCGGCACGTACAGCCAACCACTCGGGTCGGCGTGTCGACGGTCGGAGACAATGAGACGGATTGTCATGACGCCGCTGCGGCAAAGGTTGCCTTCTTTTCGCGCGCAGCGGAATGAAAACGATGAAGAGTCGCCCAGCAAAAAGCGGGAAGAGGTGATCGTTTCGCCATTGATCGCGAGCGCGCCGTCTTGGATGGACAGCGTCATCCGCTCGATGCTTTCCAGCTTTTTCTCTTCACGGGAGACAAGCCCGGTGTCCACATCGGCTTTGAATTCTTGGTTTTTCACAAAGGTGATGGTCGTTAACGGCTTGTTTTCTTCTTGACTTTCCATTCCATCCGGAGAGAGCGTGTACAGCTCGTTCATTATTCGGGCCATGGCGTAGTCCGCTTCGCTGCGCAAGTCGTTTTCGATGCCGATGCGCTCGTAGGCGCGAATGCCGGTTAAAAACACCGTGTAGATAGCGCCGATGATGAGCAAAGAAATGGAAACGGCGGCCAACAGCTCGATCATCGTCATGCCGGCTTCGCTTCTAGCGGATCGTTTCATCGGTGATCACCCCTTCGACCCACGCTGTTTCGTTCGCGCGCTCGCCCCAACGGACGGTGGTGTATAATTTGATCATGTAGCCGCCGGCGTTTGATTCGGCTGCTTTTTCCGTTTCAGCACGGATGCGCGCCTGCAGCGGCGCAGGCAAGGAAGTGAATTCCGACGATGAAGTGAATGCATCCCATGCCTCCTTGTCGTATCGGACAAGGTAAACGGAGGCTTCGTAGCGGACATCGTTGATTTTCGGGGCGAACTGCGCTTCGCATACCGTATGCAGTTGGCCAGACTCACCGGCAAAAAACAGCGCCGCCAACGATTCGTTGCCGCAATCGTCTTTTGTTAGCTCAAGAAACGGCGTTTGATGGTCTTCCATATACTCTTTTAGCCGGGAGAAATCCGCGTTTTTTTCAAAATAGACAGCGACGCCGCGGGCGACGTTGACGGCCACCGTCCGCCCTTGGTTGTAAGACGTATGCATCATCGCATTCGTGAAAAAGTAAAACAGCCCGATCACTGCGCTCGATAAAAGAGTGATGGCGAGCAACGTTTCTATCAACGTAAATCCTGCCTGACGACTAGGAAGAGAAAAATTGCTTCCCGCCATTTGTCATAACCTTCTTTCAAAATATGTAACTTTATTATACAATATTTTCGAGTCGAACTATGTAGAATTTTAGGATAAGAGAACCATCAATGGCACATTTGTCGCTTTATTGCAAATGATACGCCGGGAAGGAACGGGTAGGCATGTGGAAAGAGGCGGTTGTTTACGTTGTTGCATTCATAGTGGCGCTGTTGGCCGTTTGGCTGCTGCCGCTTGGCTTCAGCCGAGCCGGGGGCGCGGCAGTTGTTGCGGCTGCCTTTTTGGTTGCAGGGCTGGCGCAGTTGGCCGAATCGGTGATTCCGTTTTGGCAAATCGTCCTGCTCGTCGGGCTTTTGCTGTTGGCGGGCTCGTATTTGCTTGACCGTTGGTTCGGCCCGCTTCTTTACCGAGCGGCGGAGACGGAGGAAGCTGGGGAACGGAGAAAGGAATTATGGAAAGGAAGCGGTGCCCGCACGACGGCGAGTGATAGGGATGGGATGATGGTCCGGAATGAAACGGAAAATCTAGTCGATTCGGCCTGGTCGGTAGCTTTTGAACCAAACAGCGCCTCTAGGGGATTTCAAGGCGTCGATTCGAGGGAGGAACCGTTGCGATCTCACGTACAGGAGATCGATAAAACCATTTTCGGCGCGGCGCCTGTGGAGCATGAAGCAACTTCAGAGGAGATGGAACGGGGGATGGAATCCAACGAGGAGCGCGGGGAAGAACAGGCGATTTTCTTTCCTCCACAAACGGATGACATAGGGCGGGAGGTTTCCCGTCCAGAGGCGGACCAAGCCGGGGAGGTGGAGCGCTTTTGGCTCGATCCGACCGATGCGGAGCAAAAAGTGCGCTCCGCGGATCGAGATGATGCCGAGCGAGAGGAGTTTTTCCCGTTGGATTCGGATCGTGTGGAACCCGAACGATTGTCCGCTTTGGATTTGAATGGAGTAGAGCTGGCGGCGCATTTTCCGTTCGAGCCGGCCGCTGTGGCGGATGACGGTGGCGGGCCGGATGTCGAGCCGACGCGCCACCCGCGCGATTGGCTCGATGAGCTGCCTGTCTCGATGACGCCGGACATCGAAGCGGCGGTGTTGCAGGCGGGGGCGGCTGATGACGGCAACGGTCTGTTGCAGGCGCTTGATCTCAGCCATGAAGAAGAGGATGGGCAACTTTCCGCGTTCATGTCTTCTAGCTCGGCGGGCGTTTCGGCTGTAGAAAACGGACTGCCTTCTGTCCAGGCAATGCCGCGTGAAGGGGCGCTTTTGGAAGAAGCAATGCCGGGTATTGTCGACCGTTCGCTGCCGGAAACGGACGAGGCTGCTGAACCGCTCCGTCAAGAGGGTGCGGTGAACCTAGGGGGGAATGAGCGGGAAGGACAGCAAACGGAGCACGGCTCAATGGAAGGAGCGCGGTCGGCCGAACTCTTTGGATCGGAAGAGGACGGGCAAACAGCGGGTCGGCCGCGGGAAGGTGAGCCGCAAACAGCCGAGAAGAGCTCGACAGAAGATAAGCTGCCGGAGCAGAAAGCGGTTCGCACGGAAGTCGTGCAGGCGGTCGCTCTTGAATTGCGCCTCAACCGCCATCGTTTGGGCGCCGCCGATTACGAGCGCTGCCTCCGCCGCTGTTTGGACGCTCCGCTTTCTGACCGCGACTATTACGTATTGGCCCGTTTGTTAATGGAACATTATGTAGTAGAACAACAGTACGGCAAGCTCGCAGCGTGGCTTGAGGAGCTCGCTGACCGTTTTCGCGCCTATCCGGCTGTGGTCGAAGAGTTGGCGCTTTGGCGGCAGCTTGCCGCAACATTAGCAAACAGTTGGGGTGAAAAGAATGAAAGCTAGCGCACAAATCATTGGACTGCCGATCATCAGCATTGCTGATGGGGCACAAATCGGCACGGTGAAAAGTTTGGTGATCAACCCGGACAAAGGATCGATTGATTTTTTGACCGTGGAACAAGACGATGTGCAGCTCAGTTTAAAGGCGATTCCGTTTAAAAAAGTCGTCGGCATCGGTGAGTTTGCCGTGACGGTCGAGAACAGGCACGATGTGATCGATCTCTCAGAAATTCCGATCGCCAATCAGCTCGTCAATAAGCAAATCCGGATTAAAAATACGAAAGCCATCACGCGTAAAGGACAGCTGCTTGGCGAAGCTCATGAGTTTTTCGTCGATGAAGAGTCAGGGGATATTGTCGGCATCGCTCTTCAACTCGAGAAAGGGGAAGCGGTGCTGCCGGCCTCGGAAGTATTGACGTACGGTAAAGACATTTTGATCGTCAATGACGGATCCAATGAATCACTTCTTGACGATCCGGTGCAGTTGTTGAAATCCAAAGGCATCGAGCCAACCGACAGCAGGGCGGAAGAAGACGTTTCTGCACAAATGGAGGCGATGGCTGAAAGCGCGGAAAATGTTGAAGCGCTGCAGTCGTTGCGGGAAAAACAAGTTGCGCTGTTGGCCGGAAAGCGGCTGACAAAAGACATTTATGATGCGGATGGCCGCCTGATGTTTAAAGCGGGCACTCTGCTTGGCGAAGAGGATGTGCGCAAGGCGCAAGAGGCGGGGCCAAGCGTCATCGTCGATGTCTCGATGAACGTGGAGGCGTAATGGAGGAGGGTCGGCGGTGAAAAAGGCTGCCGCGTGGAAATTGTTTGTTGTTATGGCTGTTTGCACTGTCTATTTTATCACTTTTTCGCATCTGGGCACCTTCGCCTATGATGCTTTGGCCTCGGATGACGGCCGCCTTGGCCCGGGCACGGCGGTCGGTCCGGTGTCACTCTCCGGCATGACGCCGGAAAGAGCCCGACAGGCGGTCGCCGAGCGGGTGAATGAATGGCGGGCGACCGTTTCCATCCCCTTGCAATACCAAGAAAAACGCATCGACCTGCCGGCTGACGCGTTTGCGTTCCGTCTTGCCGAGAGCACGAAGCGGTTTGTCGACGGGAGGCGCACGCCGCTGTTTGTGGCCGCTGATTTAGAAAAATGCCTCCAAGCAGCGGCGGCCGTCGTCCCGCCGTCAGCGCTTGAGGCGTTGGATGTAAAGCGGCTTGGGGCGGACTTAGAAGAGCTGGCGGCTCAGCTGCAAACCCCATCGTCTTCGATCGACTTGGCTCGTTACATATCGTTTACAAACGGCCGGCAGCCGGTCGTCAGCGAAGCGGCTGCATCGGTGCCCGATTCTTCGGCCGTTCGCTGGCTTTCCAGAGAGCGGCGTGCGGTGATCAAAGCGAAACAAATGTTTTCGTTTGGCGATTATATGAAAAAAGCGGGGGCCAAGCTGTCTGATGAGGCGGTTGATGCGATTGCTTCCGCGGTGTACCAGGCGGTGCTGACGACCAATTTCGCCGTTGTGGAGCGCTATACGAGCCGTACGCTGCCTCAAGGGATTACGCCCGGCTTTGAAGCGGCCATCAGCAGCGGCCGCGATTTGGAATGGCTCAACCCGAACACGACCGA
Organism: Geobacillus jurassicus NBRC 107829; assembly: GCF_001544315.1. Taxonomy (GTDB): domain Bacteria; phylum Bacillota; class Bacilli; order Bacillales; family Anoxybacillaceae; genus Geobacillus; species Geobacillus jurassicus. Next base: position 19,510 of record NZ_BCQG01000032.1, on the reverse strand, counting down.
CTACACGCTTCTTCTCCGGTATGATGGACGAAAGGTGCGTGTTGCCATTATTGGGTTGCCGTTTGCCTATCAATATATCATTCGCCTAGGCGAGGCGGAGTCCATCGAACCGCGTGTCATCGTCCGCTATGACGCGCGCCTGGCGCCGGGCGAGAAGAGGACGGAACAAATCGGGCGGCCGGGGCTGGTTGTGACGGTGGAACGCGAAGTGCGCGACGGCGCTCGGCTCGTGCGCAAAGAAACGGTGAGCGAAGATTTTTATCCGCCAACGTATACGATTAACGTGCGCGGCCTTGAGGTGCCGGATGGGCAAAGAGGCGACGGGGAAGGCGGAGCGATGGAGCCGACAAATGGGGTGACGGAAAACAACGGAGCGGCGAACGAGTTGGATTCGACTGCAGAAAACAGCGGCGGAAAAGAGAGCGAAACGGCGCCAAAGAAAGGCGATGAAGCGGGCAAAGGAGAATCGGCCCCCGCCGCTAGCAGCAAAGAAGAGACCGAAACGGGCGGAGGAGAGGAAAAATGAGCAAAAAGCAGGAGCGGAAACGGCTCGGCGACTTGCTTGTCGAAGCGGGATTGATCACCGAAAGCCAGCTGGCTGAGGCGTTGCGCGAAAAGGCCCCTGGGCAAAAGCTCGGCGACGCTTTGCTGCAGCGCGGCTACATCACGGAGCAGCAACTGATTGAGGCGCTTGAATTTCAGCTTGGCATTCCTCATGTCAGCTTGTATCGCTACCCGATCGATCCGAAAGCAACCAGCCTCGTGCCGAAAGAGTTTGCCCGCCGCCATATGCTCATGCCGCTCAAGGTGGAAGGAGACCGGCTGCTCGTTGCCATGGCCGACCCAATGGACTTTTTCGCCATCGATGATCTGCGCCTGTCGACCGGGTTTCAAATTGAAACAGCGATCGCGTCGAAAGACGATATTTTGCGGGCGATCAATAAATATTACGATATCGACGAAGCGTTTGAAGACTTTTTGCAAACGCCGCCGCCCGAGGTGCGCGAAGACGAACGGGCTGCTGAGGACGACTCCCCCATCGTTCGTTTGGTGAACCAAATTTTGCAGCTCGCTGTTGAACAGCGGGCGAGCGATATCCATATCGATCCGCAGGAGACGAAAGTGCTCATCCGTTACCGGATCGATGGCCTGCTTCGCACCGAACGCGCGCTGCCAAAGCATATGCAAAGCATGTTGACAGCGAGAATCAAAATTTTGGCCAATATGGACATCACCGAACACCGCGTGCCGCAAGATGGACGGATCAAAATGAACATCGATTTTCACCCGGTCGATTTGCGCGTTTCGACGCTGCCGACGGTGTACGGCGAAAAAATCGTCATGCGCGTCCTCGACTTGGGCGCCGCTTTAAACGATATTCATAAACTCGGCTTCAATCCGGTTAACTTAGATCGGTTCATTCGCTTGATCGAGCGGCCGAACGGCATCGTCTTGATCACCGGACCGACCGGTTCGGGGAAATCGTCGACGCTTTATGCGGCGCTCAATCATTTAAACAGCGAGCACGTGAACATTATTACGATTGAAGATCCAGTCGAATATCAGATCGAAGGCATCAACCAAATTCAAGTCAACCCGAATGTCGGCTTGACGTTCGCCCAAGGGCTCCGCTCGATTTTGCGTCAAGACCCGAACATCATCATGGTTGGGGAGATTCGCGACCGCGAGACGGCGGAAGTGGCGATTCGCGCTTCGCTCACCGGCCATTTAGTGTTGAGCACGCTTCATACGAACGATGCGTTAAGCACGATCACCCGTTTGATCGATATGGGGATTGAGCCGTTTCTAGTAGCGACGTCGCTTGCCGGCGTCGTTGCGCAGCGGCTTGTGCGCCGCGTCTGCCGCGACTGCCAAGAGGTGTATGAGCCGACAAAGCGGGAGCGGGACATTTTCGCCCGCCGCGGCATTGAAATTCATCAGCTCATCCGCGGCCGCGGCTGTCCGACGTGCAACATGACCGGCTACCGCGGACGGCTGGCCATTCACGAACTGCTTGTCGTCACCGATGAGATGCGGCGCGTCATTTTAAACAATGAGCCGTTTTCGAAATTGCGCGAGCTCGCCATCCAAAATAAAATGATTTTTTTGCTTGATGATGGTCTGTTGAAAGTGAAGCAAGGGTTGACCACTCTTGAAGAAGTGCTGAAAGTGGCCATTTTGCATTGATGGGTGAGACGGATGAAGGAAAAGCTTGAGGCGTTGTTGCGCGCTGCCTTTGAATGCCGCGCTTCTGACGTGCATTTGACCGTCGGCGCGCCGCCGATTTTTCGCGTGAACGGGGAGTTGAGAGCATACGGCCATGAGCGCCTGCGCCCGGAGGAAACGGAGCAAATGGCGCGAGCCATCATTCCGCCGCCGCTTTGGCAGCAGTTTCAAGAAACCGGAGAGCTTGATTTTTCGTACAGCATTGCCGGCGTTTCCCGCTTTCGCATCAACGTCTTTAAACAGCGGTCATGCGTGTCGCTCGCCGTGCGTCTCATCCCGATGCGCATCCCGACGCTGGAGGAGCTCGGCCTGCCGAATGTCTTAAAGCGCATCGCGGAAAAACCGCACGGGCTCGTGCTTGTCACCGGACCGACCGGCAGCGGCAAGTCGACGACATTGGCGGCGATGATCGACTATATGAACAAAACGATGTCGAAACATATCATCACGCTCGAAGATCCGATTGAGTATTTGCACAAGCATGGAAAATCGATCATCGACCAGCGTGAGGTCGGGTTTGACACCGGAAGCTTTGCCGCTGGGCTGCGCGCTGCGCTTCGCCAAGACCCAGACGTCATTTTAGTCGGGGAAATGCGAGATTTGGAGACGATTCAAACGGCGATCACCGCTGCAGAAACGGGCCATTTAGTGCTCGGCACGCTTCATACGGCGAGCGCACCAGCGGCGATCGAGCGGATGATTGATGTTTTCCCGTCCGCCCAGCAGGCGCAAATCCGGCTGCAGCTCGCTTCCGTGCTCGTTGCCATCATCGCTCAGCGCTTGTTTCCAAACAGACGCAAAACCGGGCGGACGGCAGCGATGGAAATTTTAGTGAACAATGCGGCCGTCGCCAACTTAATCCGCAACGAAAAAGAGCATCAAATCATCAACATTATGCAAACGAGCCGCAACATCGGCATGCAGACGATGGAAATGAGCGTTAAGGAGCTTGCAGCCGATGGGCGCATCGATCCGCTGGCGGCTGAAGTGTATTTGGCGGGGGAGCGTGGGGATGATGGCGCAGTTTAAGTACGAGGGGCGCGACCGAAGCGGGCGAAAAAAAGCTGGAGTGATCGTTGCCGTTTCGCGGCGCGAGGCAGCTGCCAAGTTGCGTGAGAAAGGCATTCGTCCTATTGCGCTCGCTGAAGTTCCTCCGTCAGTCTGGAACAAAGAAATCTCAATTGGACGAGTGGTGAAGTTACAGCACTTCGTTGTGTTTTTGCGCCAGTTCGCAACGCTTGTGCGCGCCGGGGTGACGATCGTCGATTCGATCCGCATTTTGGCAGAACAGACGGAAAGCAAGGCGCTGGCTCGCTCGCAGATATTGAACAAATGTTGCGTGAGGGAAACCCGCTTTCCGCGGCCGCGGCAAAGCATCCGCGCATCTTTCCGCCCTTGTTTGTCAACATGGTGCGCGCCGGCGAAGCGAGCGGGACGCTCGATGAAACGCTCGACCGGCTTGCCGACCATTTTGAAAAAATGCATCGAACGCGGCAAAAAATCGCCTCAGCGCTCGCCTATCCAATTGCTGTTGCCATCATTGCCACCGCGGTTGTCATTTTTTTGCTTGTCGCTGTTGTGCCAACGTTCGTCGAGATGTTCGCCGAGTTCCACGCCGAACTGCCGGCGATTACGAAGTTTGTGCTCAAGGCAAGCGGCGTGATGCAGCGGTATTGGTGGGCGGTCGTCCTGCTTTTTGCCGGCGTGTACGCATCGTTTGTGGTCCTGCGGCGGCAAAAGACAACGAAGTACTATTTGGATTATGCCGCCATGCGGCTGCCGATATTCGGCAAGCTCGTGCAAAAGGCGGCGCTCGCCCGCCTGACGCGGACGCTCAGTTCGCTTGTCTCAAGCTCGGTGCCGATTTTAGAGGCGCTGTCGATCGCCGGCCGCGTCGTCGACAACGAAGTGATCGCATCGGTGCTCGTTGAAGCGCGCGCTGCCCTTGAGCGCGGCCAGTCGCTCGCCAAGCCGCTCCGCCGCCATTGGGCGTTTCCGCCGCTTGTTGCACAAATGATCACGATCGGCGAACAGACCGGTGCGCTTGACGCCATGCTTGGCAAAGTCGCCGATTTTTACGAAGCGGAAGTCGATGCGGCCACCGACCGGTTGAAATCGCTCATCGAACCGCTCATGATCGTGCTTCTCGCCGGCGTCGTCGGGACGATCGTCACCTCGATCATCGTGCCGATGTACGATATTTTTAATCATATTCAACAGTAGGCAATAAGAATATATTCCTATTTATGCCGTTTTGTTGTAAAATGATAGGGAAAACGTTCTAATTTTGTCTGAAAGGGAGAGGGAACTATGTTGAAGCGAATCATCAAAAACGAGCGCGGCTTGACGCTCATCGAACTGCTCGCCGTCATCGTCATTTTGGGGATCGTCGCGGCGATTGCCATTCCGGCGATTGGGGGATTGATTGACAATTCGAAAAAAGATGCCCATGTTTCGAATGCACAGCAAATGATCAACGCAGCGAAAATCGCCGTGACGGCGGATAAGGATTTGATACCGGCGAATGGGAAGGCGAAGGCGATTTCACTTAAGTATTTAGAAGATAATGGGTATTTAGAGACTGTAAAAGATCCTGACAAAACTCAAAATGGCTATACAGAGGCCATTCCTGAGACGAATCAAATTACTGCTGATCTTAATGTGAGCGGAAGTCCAATTAAAGATGGTTCTGTGAATGAACCGAGTTCCGGGTCTTATGTCATTATCATAAATGATAATAATAAACTTTATTATCGCGTAAAACTAGTAAATGCGCAACGCGGGGTGCAAGATCAAAACAATAAAGCTGTTGCGGAAGATAATTTGAAACGTTCTGAAGTTCGTCCATAAAACGTGTTTTACTAGGTTAATTTAGAATATGGTACATTTAAGTATTTTTCTCTACTCCCTCCTCCTCGCCTCGTTCTTTAACGTCGTCGGGCTGCGGGTGCCGGCCGGGGAGTCGATCATCAGGCCGCGGTCGCATTGCCCGGCGTGCGGGCGGACGCTATCGGCGAGGGAGTTGATCCCAGTCGTGTCGTATGTCGTGCAGCGCGGGCGGTGCAAAGGGTGCGGGGGGCGCATCTCCCCCCTTTACTCGGCAATGGAACTTGCGACCGCCGCTTTGTTTACCGCGGCTCCCGTTTGGATCGGCTGGGGCGGGAGGCTGATTGTGGCGTGGACGCTTATCAGCTTGTTTGCCATCATTGTCGTCTCGGATCTTCGCTACATGCTCATCCCCGACCGGGTGCTCCTCGTCTTTGCCGGTTTGTTTTTGGTTGAGCGGCTGGTGATTCCGTTTTTGCCATGGGCCGATATGTTCATTGGCGCGGCGGTTGGATTTTCGCTTTTATGGCTGATCGCCGTGCTGTCCAACGGCGGGATGGGGGGCGGCGATGTGAAGCTGTTTGCCGTGCTTGGGTTTGTGCTCGGTTGGAAAATGGTGTTGCTCGCGTTTTTCTTGGCGACGTTGTACGGAACGGTGATCGGGATTGTCGGCATGGCATTGGGCCGCGTACGGCGCGGCAAGCCGATGCCGTTTGCGCCCGCGATTGCGCTCGGGGCGCTGACCGCGTTTTTCTTCGGAGAAGCGATCGTGCGCGCGTATATCTCATTCATTGTGTAAAGACGGCAGAAAGGAAGCAGGCGACTATGGCGTTATGGCGGCGAAAGGCGAAACAGGCGAACATTGTCATCAAAGATCATGTCCTCCGCTATGTGGAAGCGAAGCCGGGGCATCCGCCGGAGGCGAGGCGGTGGGGAGAACGGGCCTTGCCGCCCGGCATCATCCGCGATGGAAAAATCGCTGATCGGGAAACGTTGGCGATGATTTTGGACGAGTGCATCGACGAGTGGAAGCTCGACGGGCGGCGCGTCCGCTTTGTCGTTCCTGACCCGTTTGTGATGATCCGCCATTTGCCGCTTCCGGTCCATTTGTCGGACGAGGACATCCGCGGCTATTTGTTTATGGAGCTTGGCGAATCGATCCCGCTTCCGTTCGCCGATCCGGTGTTTGACTACGTCGTGGCCGAGAGGACAGAGGAGGCGCTGAATGTCCTGTTGTTTGCCGCGCCGGAAGAGGCGGTGGCCGACTATACGGCGCTCTTGGAAGACGCCGGCCTGCGCCCGGTGGCGGCCGACGTGTCCCCGCTTTGCGCCTATCGCCCGTTTTTTGTTGCCGGACAAGCCGCGGTGGACGACCACATTTTGCTTGTCCAGTTTGACGAGTCGGCTGTCAATTTGAGCGTCTTCCACCGCCATTTGCCGCAGTTTATGCGCCATGTGCCGCTTGAGGCGTCTGGGGATCGGACGGCGGCGATCGTCGACCCGTTTATTGACGTGTATAAAGAAATCGAGCGGATGATGAGCTTTTATTCGTTTTCCCTCCAGCAAGGAAAACAGCAAATTACGCGTCTCTTCCTCACCGGCGATCATCCGGAGCTGAGCAATGTGTTCGGCGCATTGGCGGAGCGGCTTGACGTCCCTGTCGAACGGCTCAGCGCGCCTCTCGATCCGTTGCCGGACCGCTATCATCTCGCCTGGGGATTGGCGTTGAAAGAAGGAAGGGCCGACTATGATCGCTGACATCAACTTACTGCCGCGAAAAGAACCGCGCCGCGCGGCGGGCGCCGTGCTGGTAGCCTTCGCCGTTTTTCTCCTGCTGCTTGGCGCTGGGGGAGGCTACTGGCTGATGGAGAGTGCGAATCAACGGCTCGCGGCGCTTGAAGGGGAGCTTCGGCAAATGCGCGCCGAGCAGGCGGCGATGGAGGCGAAGGGAAAAACGACGGAGGAGCAACAAGCTGAGCAAGAGCTTGCTAAAGCGGTCCAATGGGCGAACCGTTATCCGTTCAAAACGGTGCCGCTGTTGCGCGCGTTGACCAAACAACTGCCAGAGCGCGGCTTTATCATGAGTTTTTCGTATGCTGGTCAAAAGACGGTGACGATGACAGTGCAGTTTGATGCGGCGGAAGAAGCGGCCTATTATTTAGATCGGCTTGAGGAAGTTCGTTTGGTCAAAGCCGTCAAATTGACCGGTGTCTCAGCCAGCGGGGAAAGCGGCGGGACAGAGGAGGAAGCGATCGTGCCGCGGTATATCGCGCAATATGAGCTGGAACTTCAGCTGACAGGAAAAGAGGGGGACAATGAATGATGGGCCGCTTTGGCAAATGGCCGCTCGTGTTTACCGGGGTGTTTCTTCTTGCCGCTCTTTTGTTTGCCGCTGTCTATGTTTTCGTGCTCCTGCCGCGCTACGAACAAATTGATCGGCTTGAGGCGGTCGTACAAAGCGAGAAAAACGTGTTGGCTGCAATGAAAAAGCAGGCGGCGGTGAATCGAGAAGGAACGGCAGAGAGTCTAGCGGCTTTGCAGAGGAAAGTGCCGGTGCGCCCGTTTGCCGACCAACTGTTGCTTGCGTTTCAAAAAGCGGAATATATTTCTGACAGCCGCCTATTGAGCGTGAGCTTTGCTGAAGGGCAAGGCGCCGGGGAAGCCGCCTCACAAGGGAACGGGAATGAAACGGAAAACAAGGCGTCCGGAAATGGGGCGCCGGCGTTGCCAAGCGGCATCCAGTCCATTACTGCCCAATTGACGGTGCAATCGCCGTCCTATTATCAGCTTGAACGGTTTTTAGAGGTGTTGGAACAGTCTGAGCGTATTGTTGCGATTGAAGGGTTGACCGTCACCGGTCCTCCGGAGCTGACGTCCACAGCCGATGAAGTGCAGCCGTTGACGTATTCTGTTACTGTGCGGGCGTTTTACGCGCCAAAGCTTGAGAAATGGAAGCAGCTAGCTCCCGTTCGCGACGTCCCTCCGCCGAGCGGCAAGGATAATCCGTTTGCGGAAATGGCGCCAGCCTCATAGCCGCGAGGAGGAAAAACGATGATCATTCGCATGAAACGGGGGATGACGCTCATCGAGCTCTTGGCTGTGCTTGTGATCATCGGCATCGTGGCAACGATCGTCGGCCTGGCTATGTGGACGGTGATTGATCGGGCGCGCGAGCGGGCGTTTGTTTCCGATGCGTATGGACTATATGAAGCGGCGCGGCTGTATGTCGGCGCGGAAAAAGTGGAGTTTTTGCCAGCCCGTTCTTCTGCCGTATTGTCGTATGGAGAGTTGGTGGAAAACGGCCTGCTTGATCCGATCAGTGATCCGTTTACCGGGAATGTGCTGCCGCCGGAAACGAATTCGTCGTACGTGCTTGTGACGAAGCGGGAAGACGGCGGGATCGATTATGCCGTTTGCTTGAAAGGCGAGACGAAACAGCTTTGCACTTATGATGGGCGCGAGCAGCCGATTCCTGTCGAGGCGTTGGGGACGGAGGCGATTCGTGACCGGTGATGTCAGAAAATGAAGAGCAGAAGCAAGAACAAGACGACAAATGTCTTGTTCTTTTTTTTTTCGTTTATGGTAAGATAGGCGAAAGAAATCGAAGTGCGAAGAAGGACGGTGGCAAAATGGACAAGCAGCGCATGGGGATTACGGTGAACGTCAACGGCAAGCCCCATCCATTTACAGTGGAGCGTTCGTTGGAAGGACGGCTGTCCGAGGAAGAGGCGGATGGATATCCGTCCGACAGCCGTCTGGGGAAAGGACAGCGAACAGGAGGCGGCCGCCAAGCGAGCGTGATTCAAGAGGATGGGCCGCCAGCCAGCGGGTCATCAACCAGCCTGTCATTTACGGAGGATGGACAAGCTTGCCAATATGTAGAAACGACAAGTTGGGAAGAGGCTGCCGCCCTGGAGGCGGACGAGAGAATCATCTCTGTTTCCGAGGTGATCGAAAACAAGAAAAGCGGCAAACCACGGCGGTCATGGCGGATGCCGCCGCACGCCAAGTCACTGTTCGCCGCGGCGGTGATCGCTGCTTTGGTCGGTGTGGCGTTTGGCATGACGGTGCTGCGCATTATTCCAAAGGAAAAAGTTACACCGTCGCCAGCAGTCGAAGCGATGACGGAATTGGTGAAACCCGAAACGGTGGGCGAGGAAAGTGGAGAAAGCGAGGTGACAGCACCGTTTTCCGTCGCTGTCATTCAAGCCGGCGTCTATTCTGATGCGGCGGCGGCCAAGCGGGCGGCGGAGCCGATCAAAACGGCAGGCGTCCCGGTCGTTGTGGCAGGGCAAAAACCAGCGGCACTCTATATCGCCGTCGGCGTTGATAAGGAAACACTGCGGACGGTCAATGACAAATATCGCGGGGTGGTGCCAAGCACGTACGTCAAAGAGCTGTCATTTCCTGTCGAAGCGGCCGCGCGCCGGTTGGAGGTCGTCCAAAAAGGGGAGGCTTTGTATAAAAACATGGCGGCAGTCTCCGCAGCCTTGCTTAGCGGCGGGAACGTGGGCGAAGATGATTGGCAGGCGCTAAACAAAGCGTATGAGGCGCTGGAAAAAAGCAAAGCGGCCAGCGACAAAACGGCCGGGCAGTATGTCGAGGCGCTGAAGCAGGCGTATTTAGCGCTTGTTGCGTACAAAGAGGGCGAAGAAGAAGAGTTGCTGAACAAAGCCCAGCAACAGCTGCTTGAGGCGCTCGCCGCTTATATCGAATTGGTGCCGCTAGGGAGCTAGAAGCTCCGTTTTTTTCTTTTTGTTCGTCTATCTGCAGAAAATTGCCTTTCGCTGAAAAATTTGCTACGATACAAATGAATCTTCCGAACCGAAACGAGTGAAAGGAGAATGAGTGATGCCCTCACGGTTCGTGCTTGCTTCCCGCTCCCCGCGCCGCAGGCAGATCCTCGAGCTGACCGGCTGGCCGTTTGACGTGCAGGAAAGCCAAGCCGATGAGACGATCGCTCCCGGAACGCCCCCCGATGAAGCTGTTCAACTGCTTGCCCGCCGGAAAGTTGAGGCGGTGGCTCCATCTGTCCCCGATGCATACGTTCTTGGCGCTGATACGATCGTTGTGTGCGACGGACGCTTGTTAGGAAAGCCGCGCACGGAAGAGGAAGCGTTCGCCATGTTGCGCCTCTTGTCCGGGCGGACTCATGACGTGTGGACAGGCGTCGCTATCGCAACGCCCCATCAGCCCATCACATCCTTTGCGGAAAAAACGGCGGTGACGTTTTGGGAGTTGACTGATGAAGAAATCGCCGCCTATATTGCCACCGGGGAACCGATGGACAAGGCGGGGGCGTACGGCATTCAAGGACGGGCCGCCCTGTTTGTCAAATGGATCGAAGGCGACTATTTGACGGTCGTCGGCCTGCCGCTGTCGCGGACGGTAAGGGAGCTGCGCCGGCTCGGGTGGCCGCCGGCGGAAAGCTAGAAAAGCGGGAGCGGCCCACCGGCCGGGCTCGCTGGACAAAAGAAAGCGTCTGCAAACGAATTCTGTTCCCATGCGGGGCGGTTCAAACCGCTCCATCTCCTAGAAGATTGGCGAAAAACCGCGTTTTTGTCAAAAAGATTGGTTCACGAACGCGCGGAAGAGCTGTTGATCCATTGGCGAAAGTTCCTTGCTCGAACGTTTTTTCATTAAATCACCGGTCTCCTATTGATGAAGCGAAACGGACAAAAGGGGGAGTATGATGGCGTGGATGATCCGCGATGTACCGAAAGACAGTCGGCCGCGCGAACGGCTGCTGTCGTCAGGGCCGGAAAGTTTATCCGACCATGAACTAATTGCCATTTTGTTGCGCACGGGCACGAAGGAGGAGTCGGTCGTGCAGCTCGCCCAGCGCCTTCTCCGTCATTTTGAGGGGCTCAGGCTGCTCAAGGACGCAACGGTCGAAGAAATGACGAACATCAAAGGGATTGGACCGACGAAAGCCGTGCAAATTTTGGCGGCGATTGAACTCGGCCGGCGCATTCACCAGTCCGGCTACGCCGACCGCTATGTCATCCGTTGCCCGGAAGACGGTGCGAAATATGTCATGGAAGACATGCGCTTTTTATCGCAAGAACATTTTGTCGCCCTTTATTTAAATACGAAAAACCAAGTCATTCACCGCAAAACGGTGTTCATCGGCAGTTTAAACGCCTCGATTGTCCATCCGCGCGAAGTGTTTAAAGAGGCGATCAAGCGTTCCGCCGCCTCAGTCATTTGTGTGCATAACCACCCTTCTGGCGATCCAACCCCAAGCCGAGAAGACATCGATGTGACGAAACGGCTCGCGGAATGCGGCCGCATCATCGGCATCGAGCTGCTCGATCACCTCATCATCGGTGATCAAAAATTCGTCAGTTTGAAAGAAAAAGGCTATGTCTAACGGTTCTCATTTTTTGTCGAATCAGTTATAATATCAATTATGAGTTTTTCCGAATCCGTTCGGGCGGTGTTGTACAACTTATAAATGACTGACATCGGACCAATGTTGCCAATATAAAATAGTATGCATTTCGTTTCGGAAAGGAAGATCGATCATATGTTTGGAATTGGGACGAAAGATCTCGGGATTGATTTAGGAACAGCGAACACGCTCGTTTATGTGAAAGGAAAAGGCATTGTTTTGCGCGAACCGTCGGTCGTCGCGATTCAGCGCGACACGAAGCAAATCGTCGCCGTCGGCAATGAGGCGAAAAACATGATCGGGCGCACGCCGGGCAACATCGTGGCGCTTCGTCCGATGAAAGACGGCGTCATCGCCGATTATGAAACGACGGCGACGATGATGAAATATTTCATTCGCAAGGCGGTCAAAACGAAAGGGCTGTTTGCCAGCAAGCCGTATGTGATGGTATGTGTGCCGTACGGCATCACGGCGGTTGAGGAGCGCGCGGTCATTGACGCGACGCGCCAGGCTGGAGCGCGCGACGCGTATACGATTGAAGAGCCGTTTGCGGCCGCGATTGGCGCCAACTTGCCGGTATGGGAGCCGACCGGCAGCATGGTCGTCGACATCGGCGGCGGCACGACTGAAGTGGCGGTCATTTCGCTCGGCGGCATCGTGACGAGCCAGTCGATTCGAATCGCTGGCGATGAAATGGATGAGGCGATCATTCAATACATCCGTAAAACGTACAATTTGATGATCGGCGAGCGGACGGCGGAGGCGATTAAAGTCGAGATCGGCTCAGCTGGAAATCCGGAAGGGATCGGAAACATGGAAATTCGCGGCCGCGACTTGCTGACCGGGTTGCCAAAAACGATCGAAATCAGCGCTGAAGAAGTGGCCGAGGCGTTGCACGATACGGTTTATGCGATCGTCGAGTCGGTGAAAAACACGCTCGAAAAAACACCGCCGGAGCTGGCGGCTGACATTATGGACCGCGGCATCGTGCTGACAGGCGGCGGAGCGTTGCTGCGCAATTTGGACAAGGTCATCAGCAAAGAGACGGACATGCCGGTCATTGTCGCGGAAAATCCGCTTGATTGTGTGGCCATCGGCACCGGGAAAGCGCTCGACCACATCGACTTGTTTAAAAACAAGGCGAGAGACCATCGCTGACGGTAAGAAGGTGTGACGCATGCCACAGCTTTTTGGGAATAAGCGTCTCATTTTTTTGCTCGTCAGCATCGTCATCCTTGTCATGTTGATCGGCTTTTCGCTGCGCAGCCGCGACGAGTTGACGTGGCCTGAGCAGTTCGTAAAAGACACGGCCGGTTTTGTTCAGCTTCTGTTCGGAAAGCCCGCACAGGAGATCGCGGGCTTCTTTGAAAATGTGAATGATCTTCGCCGTACATATAAGGAAAACGAGCTGCTGAAGGCGCGTCTTGAGGAGTATGCGGCGCTTGAGACTGAAGTCGAGGCGCTGCGGCAGGAAAACGAACGGCTGCGCGCATTGCTCGATAAAAAAGAGAGCTTGCGCGATTTTGTTCCAATTCAGGCGACGGTGATCGGGCGGAACCCGGACCGTTGGCGGGAAACGATCATCGTCAACAAAGGCGCGCAGCACGGGGTGAAAAAAGATATGGCGGTTATTACTCCAGCGGGCCTTGTCGGCAAGGTGCAGCACGCCTCCCAGTTTACGTCCACCGTGCAACTGTTAAGCGCGCTTGACCAAAACAACCGCATTTCCGCTTACGTCCAAGGGAAGGAAAATGTGTTTGGGCTGATCGAAGGCTACGATGAGAAGCGGCGCGAGCTGTTGCTTGGCGAAATTCCGATTGACGCCAAAGTGGAAAAAAAGCAAAAAGTGTTGACTTCCGGTCTTGGCGGCGTATTTCCAAAAGGATTGCCGATTGGCGAGGTGACCGAAGTCAAGCCGGACCAATACGGATTGACAAAAGTCGTCTATGTCAAGCCGTTTGCCAACTTATATGACATCGATGACGTTATGATTGTCAAACGAACGATTGATGCAGCACTGCAGGAAGAGGGGAAGGCAAAGTGAACAAGTGGCGTCTCCCATTCCTTGCGGTGTTATGTTTTGTCAGTGAGAGCATTTTTGTTGATGTATGGCCAAAAGGCGACTTGTATGTCTACTATTTTTTTGTTCCTCGGTTTTTTCTTGTTTTTCTCGTGCTCACAGCGATGCATTTCGGTGGGACGCGGGCGATGGGGTACGGGTTCATCTTCGGGTTTCTGTATGACTGCGTCTACACAGAGCTGCTCGGCGTTTATGCGTTTGCCTATACGCTCATTGCCTACTTGGCGGGCAAAGCGGTGAAATGGTTCCACCAAAACTGGTTCGTTGCGTCGCTCTTGTCGCTGTCAGCCATTGTGCTGCTTGACAGTTATGTCTACGGCATTCAGCTGTTGATCGGACGGACCGATTGGTCGTTTTCCGTTTTTTGGGAGCGACGCTTATGGCCGACGCTGCTTCTGAACCTCGCGTTTTTGCTCGCTTTTTCATATCCGCTCGAACGGCGGTTGGCAAAAATTCGCCGGTCCGAGCAGGAAGAATAAAAGAGGAAAAACGGCCCGTTTTGTAGAATTATTCGTTGGGGTGAACGTTGTGGCGAAACAAAAGCAGCAGTATGTGACGATTAAAGGGACGAAAGATGGGCTGACACTGCATCTCGACGACCGCTGCTCGTATGACGATTTATTGAAAGAAATCGAGGAGCGGCTCGTCAAACAAGCTGGCGTCGCGCCAGACAGCCCGCTTGTCTCCGTTCATCTAAACATTGGGAACCGCTATTTGACGCCTGCCCAAGAGGAAGAGGTGCGTGCGCTCATCCGCCGTTCAAAAAATTTGGTCGTCGATTCGATCGAAAGCAATGTCATGTCGAAAGCGGAAGCGAGGGAATGGATGCGAAAAACGGAAATTGTGCCCGTTTCGCGCATTGTCCGTTCGGGACAAGTGCTTCATGTCGAAGGGGATTTGCTGCTGATCGGCGACGTGAACCCCGGCGGAACGGTCATTGCCGGAGGCAACATTTTCATTCTCGGCGCCTTGCGCGGCATCGCCCATGCCGGATATGCCGGCAATAAACAGGCGATCATCGCCGCGTCGGTGATGAAACCGATGCAGCTGCGCATCGGCGACGTCATGAATCGGGCGCCTGATTCGAAAACGGATGAAGGAAATGAAATGGAATGCGCCTATATTGATGAACATAACCAAATTGTTGTCGACCGCCTTCAGCTGCTGATGCATTTGCGGCCGAATTTGACGCGCTTAGAAAGGAGAATGTGACCGTGGGAGAAGCGATCGTCATCACTTCCGGAAAAGGCGGCGTCGGCAAAACGACGACGACCGCGAACCTTGGGACGGCCCTTGCCATTCTCGGGAAGCGGGTGTGCCTTGTCGACACCGACATCGGGCTGCGCAACCTCGATGTCGTGCTCGGGCTTGAGAACCGAATTATTTATGATTTGGTCGATGTCGTCGAAGGGCGTTGCACGGTGCAAAAAGCGCTTATCAAAGACAAGCGGTTTGATAACCATTTGTATTTGCTGCCGGCAGCGCAAACGAGCGATAAATCGGCGGTCAACCCGGCGCAAATGAAACAGCTCATTGAGGAGCTGAAGCAGGAATACGATTATGTGCTCATCGACTGCCCGGCCGGCATCGAACAAGGCTATCGCAACGCCGTCGCCGGCGCGGACGAAGCGATCGTCGTCACGACGCCGGAAGTGTCGGCGGTCCGCGACGCCGACCGCATCATCGGTCTGCTTGAGGCTGAGGAGCACGTCAAACCGCCGCGCCTCATCATCAACCGCATTCGCAGCCATATGGTGAAAAACGGCGATATGTTGGATGTCGACGAAATCGTCACCCATTTATCGATCGAGCTGCTCGGCATTATCGCCGACGATGAAAACGTGATCAAAGCGTCGAACCGCGGCGAGCCGATCGTGCTTGACCCAAACAGCAAAGCGTCGATCGCCTTCCGCAACATCGCCCGCCGCATCCTCGGCGAGTCGGTGCCGCTGCCGCCGCTTGAGGAAGAAGAGAAAGGGCTGTTTTCAAAGATTCGGAAAATATTTAGTTTGAAATAATTGAGTTGGCGTAAGAAGGCCGTTGATGGGCCTTCTTTTTTTATTCATGTTGCCGCTTGGAATTCCTGATTTGTATACAACGGAAGCAGATGGTATAGATCGGTCGAAGCGCTCGGCAGAAATTTTGTTGCGAAAACGTTTGAACGGTACGGTGATCATTTGCTCGCGGACGTGTTCAGCGGGGCGGCGGTGAAAAACGCTCGTTCATATTCCGTAAGGTTGTCTCATAAATTAGTACAAATGTTGTTGGAAAGGTGGAGGGGGGACGTATGGACCGACGCGTTCGGGAGATCAAAAAACGGATTGAACAGCGGCGGAAAGAACGCCAATATGAGGCGAAGCGGCGAAAGGAGCAGGATTGGGGTACAGCAGACGAGGAGCGGTACGGGCTGCCTGTCATCACGTATGACCGCTATTCGTTTGAATCAGAGTCCCACCCGCTGTTTCGCAAAGAGTGGTTTCTGTTGAAAACGCTCATCGCCGCCTGCCTCGTGCTTGCCACCGCCATTTTGTTCAAGCATCCATCCGCTTCGCTCGAGCGGGCGCGGCAGTTTGTCGCGCGGACAATGGAAACCGAATTTCAATTTGCGGCTGTTTCGGCTTGGTATGAGAAAACATTTGGCGAGCCGCTCGCTTTTTTTGCGCCGCAAAAAGAAAAGGAGACGAAAAGGGCGCCTTCCTACGCCGTGCCTGCGTCCGGCCGGGTGCTTGAGAGCTTTGAGAAAAACGGTCAGGGAGTGATGATTGAAACCGAGGCGAAAGCGAAAGTGGAAGCGATGAAAGAAGGGATTGTGACATTTGCCGGGACGAAAGAGAACCTCGGCAAAACGGTCATCATCCAACATGCGGATGGCACGGAGACGTGGTATGGCCATTTAGGTGCGATTTCGGTAAAACTGTATGACTTTGTGGAAATGGGGCAGGAAGTGGGCACAGCCGAGGCGAGTGGAACGAATGCACAGAAGGGGATGTTTTATTTTGCCATTAAGCAAGGGGATGAATTTATCGATCCGATTCAGGTGATTTCCTTTGAATAAATATATGGCGCTGCTCGGGAAGCTGCATGTCCACCCGCTGTTATGGCTGATCGGCGGCATGGCCGTGTTGACCGCCCATTTCAAGCAGTTTTGCCTGTTGTTTTTCATCGTCCTTGTACATGAGCTCGGCCATGCGGCGGCGGCGGCGTTTTTCTCCTGGCGGGTGAAGCGGATTTTGCTGCTGCCGTTTGGCGGAGTGGCGGAAGTGGAAGAGCACGGCAACCGGCCGTTCCGGGAAGAATGGATTGTGGTGCTCGCCGGACCGGCCCAACATGTTTGGTTGACGGCGGCGGCGTTTTTTTTGTGGAAGGCCGGCATGATGGACGACGGGAGCTGGGAGCTGTTTTTTCGCTACAATGCAGCCATTTTCGCTTTGAACTTGCTGCCGATCTGGCCGCTTGACGGCGGCAAATGGTTGTTTTTGCTGTTGTCGTACCGCCGCCCGTTCAGCGCGGCGCACCGGCAGATGGTCGTCATCTCAACGGCGGTGCTCGCCTCCGGCATCGCCATGCTGCTTGTATTTGCGCCGCGCCAGCTCGATTTATGGGTGATCGCCTCCTTTTTGGCGCATGCTCTTTGGCAGGAGAAAAAGCAGCATCCGTATGTCGTCATGCGTTTTTTGCTTGAGCGGTATTATGGGAAAAAAGGAGATTATACGAAGCTGCGGACGATCACGGTGCCGGCGGATGAGCGCGTCTTGGCTGTGCTGCAGCGATTTTACCGCGGGCAAAAGCATGCGATCATCGTCG
The DNA here is from genome assembly GCF_001544315.1 of Geobacillus jurassicus NBRC 107829. Taxonomy (GTDB): domain Bacteria; phylum Bacillota; class Bacilli; order Bacillales; family Anoxybacillaceae; genus Geobacillus; species Geobacillus jurassicus. The sequence continues at coordinate 2,180 of NZ_BCQG01000032.1, read as the reverse complement.
TCCGCGACGGGCGCGAACGGGCGACGCTCGATGAAAACGAGCTGTTGCATGCGTTTTTTGCCGAAAAACAAGCCGATGCGCCGCTTGGCGCTCTTATTTATTGACATGGCCAGCTGTCTGAACCGTTTCATGGCCGCCGGAGGGTGAAGATGACGGTTGACGGCCGGCCGTTTCTATGTTACGATAAACAATGTTGTAGACTTTTTGTCCTGCAGGCAAGGACAAAAGAGGGCGGCTGTCGCAAAAGACGCACCCGCACTACAACCGCTCAGCGCGGGCGATGAAGCGTCCGTCTGGGGCCGCCTTGACGCTGGCGAGTCTGAGTCGATGAAGGAGGTGCGAAGCATGTACGCAATTATCGAAACTGGCGGCAAACAATTGAAAGTCGAAGAAGGTCAAGAAATTTACATCGAAAGATTGGATGCGAATGAAGGCGATACGGTCACGTTTGACAGAGTGCTGTTCGTCGGCGGGGAAACGGTGAAAATCGGCAACCCGACGGTCGAAGGCGCAACCGTGACGGCGAAAGTGCAAAAACACGGCCGACAAAAGAAAATTATCGTCTTCAAATATAAAGCGAAAAAGAACTATCGCCGCAAACAAGGCCACCGTCAGCCGTACACAAAAGTCGTCATCGAAAAAATCAACGCGTAAGATGATCCACGTCACGATTGAACGGGAAGCGGACGGCCGCATCCGCGCGTTTACGATGGAAGGACACGCCCATTTTGCGAAACGCGGGCAAGACATCGTATGCGCCGGCGCTTCGGCGGTTTCGTTCGGTACGATCAACGCCATCGAGGCGCTTGTGGGCGTAAGCCCGCGCGTTTCGCTCGGCGAAGACGGCGGCTACCTTCGCTGTGAGCTTCCGAAGCTGGAAGAAGCAGCGGCGGCAGAGAAAGTGCAGTTGTTGTTGGAAGCGATGATCGTCTCGTTGCAGACGATCGAACGCGATTACGGGAAATTTATCCGCGTGACATCCATCTAGCGGGAGGTGACTGCGATGCTGAGACTTGACCTGCAATTTTTTGCTTCGAAAAAAGGGGTCGGTTCGACGAAAAACGGCCGCGACTCGATCGCGAAACGTCTTGGCGCAAAACGGGCTGACGGCCAATTCGTCACCAGTGGTTCGATTTTATACCGTCAACGCGGAACGAAAGTCCATCCGGGCTTGAACGTCGGCCGCGGCGGCGACGATACGCTGTATGCGAAAATCGACGGCATCGTCCGCTTCGAGCGGCTCGGCCGCGACCGCAAACGCGTCAGCGTCTACCCGGTCAGCCAAGAAGCGTAATGGATGAGGAAAAACTCTAACCGTTCGGTTAGGGTTTTTTCTTTTTGAGGCAGAAAAATCGTTCCTGTTCAATGTAAAAAAATGTTATAGTAAAAGTATGTGCCTCCCATAGCAGGGAGGCGGAAGTCCAAGCGGGGCGGGGAGCCTGCGCTTAGTGGATAGGGGAGCGTCGGATGGAGAAGCGGTGGACTATCGTTGAAGTGATGCGCCATGCCCGCCATGACTGGCTGAACAAAATCCAGCTGATCAAAGGGCATTTGGCGCTCAATAAAATCGAACGGGTAAAGGAAATCATTGACAGCATCATCGGCGAGATGCATCAGGAAACGCGGTTGACGAACTTGAAGGCCGAGCGGTTCGCCGAACTCATCATGACCTACAACTGGGAGCCGCGCCCGCTTTTTCTTGAATACGAAATCATGGACGGCGAAGCCGATTGGTCGCCGTACGATGCGCAGTTGGCTGAATGGTGCCGCGGGTTTCTTCGTCTGCTCGAAGCGCAGGCTGACGGGTGGACGGAAAACCATTTATGTTTGTCCATTGAGTTGTCCGGCGGACGAGCGGCGCTGTTTTTTGACTACCGCGGCGCATGGCGGGACGGTGAGGCCATTCGCGGTTGGCTGGAGCGCTGCGAGCCGGCGCCGCCGCTTCGGCTCGCGTCGTTTGCCATCGGTGAGAATGAATTGACGGTAGAGCTTGAGCTTTTGACGGCCGGGGCTTGATCATCGATCAGGAGAGGCTGAGCTTGTAAAGATTCCATCTGGGCTGCTGAGGCTTAGGTGACGGATCGGCGGGGAAAAGGACGTCGGACCGCGCGCCCTTGACCGTGTCAGGGCTGTGAGCGTAGCTTGATTGCCTTCAGCCCTTCACGCTTGCAGCGCTGCTG
>NZ_BCQG01000031.1 GCF_001544315.1 Geobacillus jurassicus NBRC 107829 | reverse complement strand
CTTTTGCAAAACGAATATTGTCTAATAAGCTCATCTTTTGTTATAATTTTTATTTTTTGAAAAATAAAAGGATTTTTTGCGTTGCTGTCGAATGTACGTTAACGGAATGTTACATAGCAAGAAAAAGTGGGGGAGGACGATCGTTTTGAGCATTAAAGTGTGCATTGTCGATGATAACCGCGAATTGGTGACATTGCTTGACGAATACATCTCGAGCCAGCCGGACATGGAAGTAATCGGCGCGGCGTATAACGGCCAAGATTGCCTCCATATGCTTGGGGAAAAGCGGCCTGATATTTTGCTTCTGGATATCATTATGCCGCATTTGGACGGGTTGGCCGTGCTCGAGAAAATCCGCGCTGATTTTGAGCATCAGCCGAGCGTCATTATGCTGACGGCGTTCGGCCAAGAAGATGTCACGAAAAAAGCGGTGGAACTCGGCGCTTCTTACTTCATCTTAAAACCGTTCGACATGGAAAATTTAGTCCATCATATTCGGCAAATTCACGGCAAAACGACGCCGATCGTCAAAAGACCGGTTCCCGCCTATCAGGCGCGCGACAACAAGCCGAAAAACTTGGACGCGAGCATTACGAGCATCATTCATGAAATCGGCGTCCCGGCGCATATTAAAGGCTATTTGTACTTGCGCGAAGCGATCGCGATGGTGTACCATGACATCGAACTGCTTGGCTCAATCACGAAAGTGTTGTATCCGGACATCGCTAAAAAATACAATACGACCGCGAGCCGCGTCGAGCGCGCGATTCGCCATGCCATCGAAGTCGCTTGGAGCCGCGGCAACCTCGAATCCATTTCTTCGCTGTTCGGCTATACGGTGAGCGTGTCAAAAGCGAAGCCAACGAACTCTGAATTCATTGCGATGGTGGCGGATAAGCTGCGTCTCGAGCATAAGGCGTCGTAAACGGCAAGAACAAACGGTGACGCATCGACAAGACGCTCTGCCAATGGGGCGTCTTTTCTTGTTGCAATTTGATGGAGCCAAAGTTGATCGCTGATCCCGCGGGCGGGCAGCGGCGGAGCGGGATTGGCCGCTTCACCGCCCAAGGGCCAACCGATCAAGATGAACCGTTTTCCTTTTCTTTCTTCTCCAATTCCAACAGCTTGTTCACCAAAATGTGCGGCGGCATATGCATGATCTGCTCGATCGGCACGCCGAGAGCTTTGGCCAACTTTTGCGCGGTTTCAAGGGAGATTTTCAACGGTTGCATCCTCTCACCTCATTATTCATACATTACTGTTAGTATAACGAACCACGCCGATTTCGGCCAGCTTGTTGGTTGAACGGTGAATGAAAGGGAGAAGACGACATGACATTGATTTTTGCCCACCGCGGGGCGGCAGGGACGCACCCGGAAAATACGATGGCGGCGTTTATCGAGGCGGAAAAAGCGGGAGCGGACGGCATTGAATTGGATGTGCAGCTTGCAAAAGACGGCGAAGTTGTCGTCATTCATGACGAAACAGTCGACCGGACGACGGACGGAAGCGGTTGGGTGAAAGACATGACGTACCGCGAGCTGCGGCGTTTAAACGCGGCGGAAAAATGGGGCGGCAAGTACGGTCATTGTCCGATTCCGCATCTTGAGGAAGTGCTCGCTTGGTTGTCATCAACACGAATGGCGGTCAACATCGAGCTGAAAAACAGCCTCATCGCCTACGAAACGCTTGAGCAAAAAACGATCGCCCTCGTGCGCCGCTTTGGGCTTGAGAAGCGGACGATTTTGTCGTCATTCAACCATAATAGCATGCGCCTTTGCCGAAAGCTTGCACCGGAAATCGAAACGGCGCTCTTGTACATCGAGCCTCTCTATGACCCGTGGACGTATGTGCGGGCGATGAACGCCGACGGGGTGCATCCGCACTACCGGACGGTGACGGCGGAATTTGCCGCCGAAGCGCGGCGGCGCGGGGTGGCGGTCCGCCCGTTTACGGTGAATAAGCCAAATGTGATGAAAACGATGTTTGCCTACGGCGTTGACGCCATTTTCACCGACTACCCGCGCCGAGCGAAACAATGGAAAGAGAAAACGCCTTAACGAGAAACGTTAAGGCGTTTTTCGTTTGCTTTGAAACCGGTGTTTCCCAATGCAGCATGAATCAAAGTTCCAAGTCAAGGCGTTTTTTGTCGGCGTTGAAAGCGGGCCTGCACTTTATTCCGCTTCCGGTCGCGGTGCAGCAAAAATCCCCCGATAAATGCCAGCCCAGCGGCAAACAGCGCGAGCCCGGCGAGAAATTGCAGCCATAAAGCGGAAAACAGCGGTTCACTGATGCCAAACAGGGAATCGCGCATCCACTTGATGCCAAGGGCCGCTCCAAGCCCGGGAATGACCAAAATCAACAGCGCAATCATTCGACCCATTGCGATCGCGTTCCTTTCCGAAAAGAGTAGCCTTATCGACTATCATAGCGGTTATTGGTAATTTGTCAAGGAAAGAGCCAATCAAGTATGATAAAAGTGTCTGCAAAAATTGGCATACGATCAAGCGTGGTGGGTGAACATGAAAAAAGTGATGATCATTGGCGCTGATTTCCGAGGGACGTCGCTTTTGAAGCTGCTTCACGGGGCGTCGGGATTTGACGTCGCGGCGGTTGTGGACGTCGATGAAAACGCTCCGGGGCTGCAGCTGGCGCGCCGGTGGGGGATTGCCGCCGCGAGCGACTGGCGCCCGTGGATGGATAAGCCGCTTGATTTGATCATTGAAACGACCGGCAAGGCTGACGTCCTTGAGGAGATTCGCCGATTGGCGCCGGAGGGGGCGAATATTGTCCCGAGCGCGGTCGCGCGAATGATGGCTGAGCTCGTTGAGGAAAAAGAAGCGCTCATCTCCGAGCTGAAAAGCGAAGCAGCGCGGCGCGCGCTCATCTTTCATTCGTCGCACGATGGCATGATTGTCGTTGATGAATATGCTTGCATTACCGATATAAATCAAAGCGCCGCGGAGCTGCTTGGAGTGGACAAAGACAAAGTGATCGGCGAGCATATTTTGACCGTTCTGCCGTCAAGCGGCCTGCCGCGCGTGCTCGAAACAAGGCAGACGGAGTTTCATCAAGAAGTGGAGCTGGCCAATGGAAAAAAATTGATCACTACCCGCATCCCGATCATCGATGACAATGGCAAATTGTTTGGGGCGCTTGCCGTGTTCAAAGACATCACCGAACTGGTTGCGTTGGCGGAAGAAATTACGGACTTAAAAGAAGTCCGCATGATGCTTGAAGCGATCATCCACTCGTCGGAAGAGGCGATTTCCGTCGTTGATGAAAACGGGAACGGCATTTTGATCAACCCGGCGTATACCCGGCTCACTGGCCTGACGGAGGAAGACGTGATCGGCAAGCCGGCGACGGCCGACATCGCTGAAGGGGAAAGCATGCATATGCAAGTATTGAAAACGCGCCGTCCGGTGCGCGGGGCGCGCATGAAAGTCGGTCCGAAAAACCGCGATGTCGTCGTCAATGTCGCGCCGATCATTGTGGATGGCGTATTGAAAGGGAGCGTCGGCGTCATTCATGACGTGTCCGAAATCCAGCGGCTGACGGCTGAGCTCAATCGGGCGCGGCAAATCATCCGCACGCTGGAGGCGAAATATTCGTTTGCGGATATCGTCGGCGAGTCGGAAGAGATGAAGGTTGCCATCGAGCAGGCGAAGCTGGCGGCGAAAACGCCGGCGACGATTTTGTTGCGCGGAGAATCAGGGACGGGCAAGGAGCTGTTCGCCCACGCCATTCACAACGCGAGCGACCGGAAGTATAACAAGTTTATCCGCGTCAATTGCGCGGCCATTCCGGAAACATTATTAGAAAGCGAACTGTTTGGCTATGAGGAAGGGGCGTTTTCCGGCGCGCGGCGCGGTGGAAAGCGGGGGCTGTTTGAAGAAGCGAACAACGGCAGCATTTTCCTCGATGAAATCGGCGAGCTGTCCGCAAGCACGCAGGCGAAACTGCTGCGCGTCCTGCAGGAGCGGGAGATTGTCCGCGTCGGCGGGACGAAGCCGATTCCGATCAACGTCCGCGTCATCGCCGCGACGAACGTCAATCTCGAAAAAGCAATTGCAGAAGGCGCGTTTCGCGAAGACTTATATTATCGGCTCAACCGGATGCCGATTTACATCCCGCCGCTGCGCGCCCGCAAGGAAGACATTCCGTCGCTTTGCCGGCATTTGATCCAAAAACTGAACCAAGATTACGGGCGCAACGTCGAAGGCGTTACAGACGAAGCGATGGCGAAGCTGCTTGCTTATGATTGGCCGGGAAATGTCCGCGAGCTGGAAAACGTGCTCGGGCGGGCGATGATTTTCATGAAGTTTCACGAAGTGATGATCGATGCGGCGCATTTGCCGCCGCTCGCCTCTCCGCCGTCGGCGCCGGAGCCTCGGTTGGAAGCGGAAGAAGAGCTTCGGCCGCTCGACGAAATGGTGAGCCGATACGAAGCACGCTTAATCGAGCAGGCGCTTCGCCGCCATCACGGCAATAAAACGGCGGCGGCCCGGGCGCTCGGCATTTCGGTGCGCAACTTGTACTATAAATTGGAAAAATACAACCTTGACAAAAAAAGCATGCAATAATTTTCGTGAAATGAAAAAAATTGCATAGATCCGTTTATATATATTTGTGATTTTAAAGCGCTTTCATCATTTTGTGGTTGGCACGGTTTTTGCATAAAAGATAGTGCCGCAATCGACTTGCAGAAAAGGTTGGTGCAAAGGATGAAGCTTACATCGTTGATCGAAGAAGCAGGACAACGCCAAGGCCGGACGGTGGCCGTGGCGGCGGCGGAAGATGAAGAAGTGATCGAAGCGGTGGCGATGGCGCTCGAACATCGCCTCGGGCAGTTTGTGCTCTACGGCGACCGTGAACGGATCGGGCGGTTGTTGGAAGAAAAAGGGTGCGCCCGCTTTTCCGATGTCGATGTCGTCCATGCGAATTCGACCGGGCAAGCGGCGGAGCTTGCCGTGCGCGCCGTTCATTTGAATGAGGCGGATGCGTTGATGAAAGGGCATGTGCCGACGGCAACGCTGCTGAAAGCCGTCTTGAACAAAGAGTATGGGCTGCGCGCTGGGAAGGTGTTGTCCCATGTCGCTGTTTTTGAAGTGCCGGAGTTCGACCGGCTTGTCATCGTCACCGATGCGGCGATGAACATCGCCCCAGATTTGGAGCAAAAGGTGCAAATTGTCAACAACGCGGTCAGCGTAGCGCGCTCGATTGGCATTGAGCGCCCGAAAGTCGCGGCGTTGGCGGCGGTGGAGACGGTCAATCCGGCCATGCCGGCAACCGTCGATGCGGCCGCGCTCGCTATGATGCAAAAGCGGGGGCAAATCAGCGATTGCCTGCTTGACGGACCGCTCGCGTTAGACAACGCCGTGTCGATGGCGGCGGCGAAGCATAAGCGGATTGAAAGCGATGTGGCCGGACAGGCTGATATTTTGCTCGTGCCGGACATTGAATCCGGCAACATGCTGTACAAGTCGCTCGTCTATTTTGCGAAGGCCAACGTCGGCGCGGTCATCGCGGGGGCGAAGGCGCCGATCGTCTTGACGTCGCGCGCCGACTCGGCGGAAAGCAAACTGTATTCGTTGGCGCTTGCTATTTGTTCGGCGGCAAAATGAAAATCATGGAGGAGGCCATCGGTGATGGAACTGTTTAAATATATGGAAACGTATGATTATGAGCAAGTGTTGTTTTGCCAAGACAAAGAATCCGGATTGAAGGCGATCATTGTCATTCATGACACGACGCTCGGCCCGGCGTTAGGCGGCACGCGCATGTGGATGTACAATTCGGAAGAAGAGGCGCTTGAAGACGCCTTGCGCCTCGCCCGCGGCATGACGTACAAAAACGCGGCCGCCGGCCTCAATTTAGGCGGGGGCAAGACGGTCATCATCGGCGACCCGCGCAAAGATAAAAACGAGGCGATGTTCCGCGCGTTCGGCCGCTTCATCCAAGGGTTGAACGGCCGCTACATCACGGCCGAAGACGTCGGCACGACCGTTGCAGATATGGACATCATTTACCAAGAGACGGACTATGTCACCGGCATTTCGCCGGAATTCGGCTCGTCCGGCAACCCGTCGCCCGCCACGGCTTATGGTGTGTACCGCGGCATGAAGGCGGCAGCGAAAGAAGCGTTCGGCAGCGATTCGCTCGAAGGAAAAGTCATCGCTGTCCAAGGCGTCGGCAATGTCGCCTACCATTTATGCCGCCATTTGCATGAAGAAGGGGCGAAGCTCATCGTTACTGACATCAACAAAGAAGCGGTGGCGCGCGCGGTCGAGGAATTTGGCGCGAAAGCGGTCGACCCGAACGACATTTACGGCGTTGAGTGCGACATTTTCGCCCCGTGCGCGCTTGGGGGCATCATCAACGACCAAACGATTCCGCAGCTGAAAGCGAAAGTGATCGCCGGGTCGGCGAACAACCAGCTCAAAGAGCCGCGCCATGGCGATATGATCCATGAAATGGGCATCGTCTACGCGCCGGATTATGTGATCAACGCCGGCGGCGTCATCAATGTCGCCGACGAGCTGTACGGCTACAACCGCGAACGGGCGATGAAAAAAATCGAGCAAATTTACGACAACATTGAAAAAGTGTTCGCGATCGCCAAGCGCGACAACATTCCAACGTATGTGGCCGCCGACCGGATGGCCGAAGAACGGATTGAAACGATGCGCAAAGCGCGCAGCCAATTTTTGCAAAACGGCCATCATATTTTAAGCCGCCGCCGCGCTCGCTGAATGCGGGAAGGGGGCGGCCTTCCGCCCCGCCGGCGGACAACGGAGGGACAGCAGCGATGCAAGAGCAGAAGTTTCGCATTTTAACGATCAATCCAGGCTCGACTTCAACGAAAATCGGCGTCTTTGAAAACGAACGGCCATTGCTCGAAAAAACGATTCGCCATGAGGCGGATGTGCTTCGGCAATATAAAACGATCGCGGACCAGTATGAGTTCCGCAAGCAAACGATTTTGCAAGCACTGGATGAAGAAGGGATCAATTTATCGAAGTTGAGCGCTGTCTGCGGCCGCGGCGGACTCCTCCGCCCGATCGAAGGCGGAACGTACCGCGTCAATGAGGCGATGCTTGAAGATTTGCGGCGCGGATATTCCGGCCAGCACGCGTCCAACCTCGGCGGCATTTTGGCGCATGAAATCGCCTCAGCGCTCAACATTCCGGCGTTCATCGTCGATCCGGTCGTCGTCGATGAGCTCGACCCGATCGCCCGGATCAGCGGCTTTCCACTGATCGAACGGCGCAGCATTTTCCACGCTTTAAACCAAAAAGCGGTCGCGCGCCGCGTCGCCAAACAGCTTGGCAAGCGGTATGACGAATTGAACTTGATCGTCGCCCATATGGGCGGCGGCATCACGGTCGGCGCCCACAAGCAAGGAAGGGTCGTTGATGTCAACAACGGGCTTGACGGCGAAGGCCCGTTCAGCCCGGAGCGCGCCGGGACGGTGCCGGCGGGCGATTTGGTCGCTCTATGCTTCTCCGGTGAATATTACCGTGAAGAGATCATGAACATGCTTGTCGGCGGCGGCGGCCTTGTCGGGTATCTTGGCACGAACGATGCGGTGAAGGTTGAAAAAATGATCGAAGCCGGGGACGAAAAGGCGAAACTTGTATATGATGCGATGGCGTACCAAGTGGCGAAAGAAATCGGTGCGGCAAGCGCCGTGCTTTCCGGCAAAGTCGACGCCATCATTTTGACCGGCGGACTGGCGTACGGCAAATCGTTTGTTGAACAAATCACCCGCCGCGTCCAATGGATCGCCGATGTCATCGTCCATCCGGGCGAAAACGAACTGCAGGCGCTCGCCGAAGGGGCGCTTCGTGTCCTGCGCGGTGAAGAAGAGGAAAAAATGTATCCAGGCGAGGTCATTTCGCCGGTTCCAGCCCGGTGTTGATGTGGCAACGGACAGAAAGGGGAAGGGCAAGATGGCAAAAGAATATGATGTCGTCATTCTCGGCGGAGGTACGGGCGGCTATGTCGCCGCCATTCGCGCCTCGCAGCTTGGATTGAAAACAGCGGTCGTAGAAAAAGGGAAGCTCGGCGGCACGTGCCTGCACGCGGGCTGCATCCCATCGAAAGCGCTGCTTCGCAGTGCGGAAGTGTACGCGCAAACGAAAAACGGCGAGGCGTTTGGGGTCATCGCCGACGGCGTGCGCCTCGATTTTGCCAAAGTGCAGGCGCGCAAAGCGGCCATCGTCGACCAGCTCCATAAAGGCGTCCAGCATTTGATGAAAAAAGGGAAGATCGATGTGTACGCCGGCACCGGCCGCCTGCTCGGCCCGTCGATCTTTTCGCCGCTTGCGGGAACGGTGTCAGTCGAAATGAACGATGGCAGCGAAAATGAAATGCTCGTCCCGAAATTCGTCGTCATCGCTACCGGCTCGCGGCCGCGCACGCTGCCGGGGCTCGAGCCGGACGGCGAATTCGTCATGACGTCCGATGAGGCGCTGCAAATGGAGACGCTCCCGTCTTCCATCTTGATCGTCGGCGGCGGAGTGATCGGCATGGAATGGGCGTCGATGCTGAACGATTTCGGCGTGGATGTCACCGTGCTTGAGTATGCTGACTGCATTTTGCCGACAGAAGATAAAGACGTGTCAAAAGAAATGGAAAAACTGCTCCGCCGCCGCGGCGTCAACATCGTAACTGGAGCGCGGTTGCTGCCGGAGACGCTCGAGAAAGGAAACGGCGTTGTCATTCAAGCGGAGCATAACGGTGAACGGAAAACGTTCAAGGCCGACAAGATGCTCGTTTCCGTCGGACGGCAGGCGAACATCGAAGGAATCGGCTTGGAAAACACGGACATCGTCGTGGAAAAGGGCTATATTCAAACGAACGAGTTCGGCCAAACGAAAGAATCGCACATTTACGCGATCGGCGATGTCATCGGCGGCTTGCAGCTTGCCCATGTCGCCGCGCATGAGGGAATTGTCGCCATTGAGCATTTAGCCGGGCACAACCCAACGCCGATTGACTATACGATGGTGCCACGGTGCATTTACACCCGGCCGGAGGCGGCGGCAGTCGGCTTGACGGAGCAGGAAGCAAAAGCGAAAGGCTATGACGTCAAAGTCGGCAAGTTTCCGTTTAAAGCCATTGGCAAGGCGCTTGTGTTCGGCGAAGCGGAAGGGTTTGTGAAAATCGTCGCCGACCGGAACACGGACGATCTGCTTGGCGTCCATATGGTCGGCCCGCACGTGACCGATTTGATTTCCGAAGCCGGGCTCGCCCGCGTGCTCGATGCGGCTCCTTGGGAAGTGGCGCATGCCATTCATCCGCATCCGACGCTGTCGGAGGCCATGGCGGAAGCGGCGCTGGCGGTCGACGGCAAAGCGATTCATTTTTAGCTTATGGCGGCATCAGCTCGGCGCGTGATCATTGGTTGACTATGTGAATCTAAGGGAGGTTGTTGCGATGGCGCAAAACCGTCATCAGGCGCTCGGATTAAGCGATGACACGGTGTTGGAAATGTATGAAACGATGCTTCTTGCCCGCAAGCTCGATGAACGGATGTGGCTGTTAAACCGCGCGGGGAAAATTCCGTTCGTCATCTCATGCCAAGGGCAAGAAGCGGCGCAAGTCGGCGCGGCGTTCGCCCTCGACCGGACGAAAGACTATGTTCTGCCGTATTACCGCGATGTGGGCGTTGTCTTAACGTTTGGCATGACGCCGCGAGAATTGATGTTGGCGGCGTTTGCCAAAGCGGAAGATCCGAACTCCGGCGGCCGGCAAATGCCGGGGCATTTCGGGAAAAAGAAAAACCGGATCGTCACCGGCTCATCGCCTGTGACGACACAAGTGCCGCATGCGGTCGGCTTCGCGTTGGCGGCGAAAATGGAAAAGAAAGATTTTGTCGCCTTCGTCACGTTCGGCGAAGGGTCGTCAAACCAAGGCGATTTCCACGAAGGGGCAAACTTCGCCGGCGTTCATAAACTCCCAGTCATCTTTATGTGCGAAAACAACAAGTACGCCATTTCCGTGCCGATTTCGAAGCAATTGGCGTGCGAGAAAGTATCGGATCGCGCCATCGGCTACGGCATGCCGGGCTATACGGTCGACGGCACCGACCCGCTTGAAGTGTACCGCGTCGTCAAAGAAGCGGCCGACCGCGCCCGCCGCGGCGAAGGGCCGACGCTCATTGAAGCGGTGACATACCGCCTGACGTCGCACTCGTCGGACGACGACCACCGCGTCTACCGGACGGAAGAGGAGCTCGCCGAAGCGCGCGCCAAAGATCCGATTGTGTCGTTTGCCAACTATTTAAAAGAAACCGGCGTCTTGACCGATGAACGAGAGAAAGAAATTCAAGAACGCGTCATGAAGGAAGTAAACGAAGCGACCGACTACGCCGAGAAGGCGCCGTACGCCGAACCGGAGCATGCGCTTCGTTACGTGTATGCCGAGGAGTAAGGGGGAATCGACGATGCCTGTCATTTCGTATATTGATGCGGTCACGATGGCGATTCGCGAAGAAATGGAGCGCGACCCGCGCGTGTTTGTCTTAGGGGAAGACGTGGGGCGGAAAGGCGGGGTGTTCAAAGCGACACAAGGGTTGTACGAACAGTTTGGCGAAGAGCGCGTGATTGATACGCCGCTTTCGGAATCGGCGATCGTCGGCGTCGGCATCGGCGCAGCGATGTACGGCCTGCGCCCGATTGCCGAGATTCAGTTTGCCGACTTCATTATGCCGGCGGTCAACCAAATTATTTCCGAAGCGGCCCGCATCCGCTATCGCTCGAACAACGACTGGAACTGCCCGATCGTCATTCGCGCCCCGTACGGCGGCGGGGTGCATGGCGCCCTGTATCACTCGCAGTCGGTGGAAGCGATTTTCGCCAACCAGCCAGGGTTAAAAATCGTCATGCCATCGACGCCGTACGATGTGAAAGGACTGCTCAAAGCGGCGATTCGCGACGAAGACCCGGTGCTCTTTTTCGAGCATAAACGCGCTTACCGCCTCATTAAAGGGGAAGTGCCGGAAGATGACTACGTGCTTCCGATCGGCAAGGCGGACGTCAAGCGTGAAGGCGATGACATCACAGTCATCACATACGGGCTTTGCGTCCATTTTGCCTTGCAGGCGGCCGAGCGCGTCGCCCAAGACGGCATTTCCGTTCACCTGTTGGATTTGCGCACCGTCTATCCGCTTGATAAAGAAGCGATCATCGAAGCGGCGAGCAGGACGGGGAAAGTGCTGCTCATCACGGAAGACAATAAAGAAGGCAGCGTCATGAGCGAAGTCGCGGCCATTATCGCAGAGCATTGTTTGTTCGATCTGGACGCCCCGATTATGCGCCTTGCCGGCCCGGACGTCCCAGCCATGCCGTATGCGCCGACGATGGAAAAGTTCTTTATGGTCAATCCGGAAAAAGTCGAAAAAGCGATGCGCGAACTGGCAGCGTTTTAAGGAGAGGACATTGCAGCAGAGATAGGAGGGTATCGATGTGGCCATCGAACAATTGACGATGCCTCAGCTCGGGGAGAGCGTCACGGAAGGCACCATCAGCAAATGGCTCGTCTCCCCGGGCGACAAAGTGAACAAATACGACCCGGTCGCCGAAGTCATCACCGATAAAGTGAGCGCGGAAATCCCGTCGTCGTTTGCCGGCGTCATCCGCGAGCTGATCGCCAAAGAAGGAGAAACGCTCCCGGTCGGCGCGCCGATTTGCACGATCGAAGTCGAAGGCGCCGCCGCGGCGCCGGAAGCAAAGCCGACTGATGAAGCGCCAAAAGCAGAAGACAACAAGGAACAAGCTGCTCCGAAAAAGACAGGACGGGCAAACAACGGCCGCTATTCGCCGGCCGTGCTCCGCCTCGCCCAAGAACACGGCATTGACCTTGAACAAGTGAAAGGCACGGGTCTTGGCGGGCGGGTGACGCGCAAAGATTTGCTCAAGTTGATCGAGTCCGGGCAAATTCCGAAAGCAGGAGCGGCACCGGCGGCGGAACAAGCGGCGCCGAAAGCCGAACCGAAAACGGAACAACCGGCCCCGGCCGCCGCGCAAGTGGAACCAGCTGCTCCGGTCACGGCGCCGATCAAACCAGCGGCGCCAACGATCGAAGCGGGAGCGGGCGACATCGAAATTCCGGTCACCCCGGTGCGCAAAGCGATCGCGGCGAACATGCTCCGCAGCAAACACGAAGCGCCGCACGCCTGGACGATGGTCGAAGTCGACGTCACCGACCTTGTCGCCTACCGCGACGCCATCAAAGACGAGTTCAAGCGGCGTGAAGGCTTCAATTTGACGTATTTCGCCTTCTTCGTCAAAGCGGTCGCCCAAGCGCTGAAAGAATTCCCGCAGCTGAACTCTGTGTGGGCCGGCGATAAGATCATCCAGCGCAAGGACATCAACATCTCCATTGCCGTCGCGACGGATGATGCCTTGTTCGTTCCGGTCATCAAGCACGCCGACGAAAAAACGATCAAAGGCATCGCCCGCGAGATCGCCGAACTGGCGGCGAAAACGCGCGCCGGCAAACTGCGTCCGGAAGACATGCAAGGCGGCACGTTTACCGTCAACAACACCGGCGCGTTCGGCTCGGTGCAGTCGATGGGCGTTATCAACTATCCGCAAGCCGCCATTTTGCAAGTCGAAACGATCGTCAAACGCCCGGTTGTCAAAAACGGCATGATCGCCATCCGCGATATGGTCAATTTATGTTTGTCGCTTGACCACCGTGTACTCGATGGCCTCATTTGCGGCCGCTTCCTCGCCCGCGTTAAAGCAATTTTGGAAAACATGAACAAAGACAACACGCCGATTTACTAACGGTTCGCCCCATCGCCAAAAGCGGTGGGGCTTTTTGCACGGCGCGATTTCAAACTTCTTTCACAAATGTGATGTATAATGAGGGCAGGAACGAATAGGTGAAGGAGAAACTCGAAATGAAACGAGCGAGCGTGTGGATATTGTTGTGTTGGCTTTTTCTGTTGAGCGGGTGCGTGAAGACATCGTTTCCCCCGATCGCTGATTCACTTTCGGTCATCATCAGCCTCGATGTCAAAGCGGAAACGGTCACGTTTTTGAACACGAACAATGGCGAAAAGGTCGCTCGCTGGAACATCAACGAACCGTTTCAAGGCGGGGCGTTGAGCCCGGACGGCCGGATGCTTCTTTTGTACGGGCGGGACCTTGACCGCGTCTATCGATACGACCTCGCCACCGGGAAGCCGCTTGAGGAGTGGAAAACGGGAAGCGGCATCGTCAGCGCGGCTCCATCTCCGGATGGCCGCATGTGGTTTTTCGGCGACAGCGTGCACAACGCGGTGCGCGTCATCGGCCGCGACGGGAAGGAAATCGCTCGTCTGTCGGTTGGCCGCTCCCCGATGACGCTGCTTGTCAATCGCCATGGAATGAGGCTGTATGCCATCGATTTTCAAGACGGCCGTGCGTTTGTCATCGATGTGGAAGGACGCCGCGTCCTCCATTCGTTTGCGGTGCCCAAGCTCGCCCTGGGAGGATTGGTGCGCGAGCGGCAAGGGGAGCTTTGGGTCGGCGGGCATGGAAGCGGGAACAAGGTGGAGAAGAATATTCACGTCTATTCGCTTCAAGACGGCCGCTTGCTCCGGACGCTTGCCGCGCCAGTCATGCCGGTCGATTTTGCCGAAACGAACCGCGGCGTGTTTGTGCTAAGCCACGGCTCCAACACAGTTTATCAATTTTCTCCAGACGGAAAGAAACTCGCTTCGGCGTCTGTCGGCGCCAATCCGTTTGCCATGGAGGCGGCATCCGGCCGCCTGTATATCGCCAGCTATGACAGCGATGAAATCATCGTTGTCGACGAAGCGACGATGCGTCCGCTTGCCCGCTGGAAAACAGGGGATGGCCCGCTGCAGCTGCTCATTCGGGAGGGACGGTAAATGGACAAGCGAACGGTGTTGATTGTTGATGATGAAGAAGAGATGCGCCTGTTGGTCGGCATGTATTTGGAAAACGCGGGCTTCCGCTGCTTGGAAGCAGGAGACGGGGACGAGGCGTTGGCGATTCTTGCGCAACAGCCGGTTGATGCAGTTCTATTGGACGTCATGATGCCAAAGCAGGACGGATTCGCTGTCTGCGCCCGCATTCGCGAGCAGTCGGACGTGCCGATTTTGTTTTTGACGGCACTGGGGGAAGAATGGGATAAAGTGAAAGGATTGAAGCTTGGCGGCGACGATTACATCGTCAAGCCGTTCAGCCCGGGGGAGCTCATCGCCCGTCTTGAGGCGGTGCTGCGCCGGGCGCGGCGCAGCCGCGAACAGAATGGCCGGCTGCAATTCGGGGAACTCGCCATCGATGAAAAAGGCCGGACGGTGGCCGTCGGCGGCGAGATGGTAAAGCTGACGCTGAAAGAGTTTGATTTGCTGCTCTTTTTGGCGAAGCACCGCGGTCAAGTGTTCAGCCGCGACGACTTGCTCGTCAAGGTGTGGGGGTACGACTATACGGGAAACGCCCGCACGGTCGATACGCATGTGAAAACGCTGCGCATGAAGCTGAAAGACGCCGGCCGCCATATCCAAACCGTATGGGGCATCGGCTACAAGTTTGAGGGATGAACATGAGGCGGCTGCGTTTAGGGCAGAAGGTATGGCTGTCGATCAGTGCGGCGGTCATAGTGACGTTGGCGTTTTCCTTTGGCCTTTTGAATTATTTTTACCGGGCGGTGTACATGAAAGAAGTGGAACAAACGTTGATTGCGGAAGGGACGAGCCTCGCCCGCGACTATCGCGGCGGGGCGATCAGTGAGCCATACCGTCGCCAAATCGAATGGTATGACGAAAAATCGACCGCCACCATCTTGTTGATCGACAACCCGCGCGAATTGAGCGCCTGCTGGCCGTTTCCGGTCGGCTACGATTCCCTCGTGAGCGGCCGCGACCGGGAAACGCTGCTAAGCGGGCAGCCCGTCGTCAAAACCGGCTACGAAAAGCGGTTCGGCCGCCGCGTGATGGCGGTCGTCGTTCCGCTTTTGGACGGCAAGCGGCTTGAAGGAGCGATTTACTTATATTTGCCGTTAGCTGACGTCCAAGAAGCGACGAAGCGGGCGGCGGCCGCGTTTTGGCCGCTTGCCGCCATGTTCGCCGCCGCGCTTTTGGTTGCCGGCAGGCGGATGGTGCGGCAAATGACCGAGCCGCTGCAAGCGATGGAGAAAGCGGCCGGGCGCATGGCGGAAGGCCGCTACGAGGCGGCCATTCCGGTGCGGACCGATGATGAAATCGGCCGCCTGGCAAAGGCGTTCAACCAAATGGCCGACGCCATCGCCAAAGAAGACGAGCGGAAGCGCGAGTTTTTAGCGAACGTCTCGCACGAGCTGTGCACCCCGCTAAGCTATATGAAAGGGTACAGCGAAGCGCTTTTGGCTGATTTAGCGAAAACAAGGGAAGAAGAACAGGCGTATCTTCGCCTCATCCACCGCGAAACGGAACGGATGGAGCGGTTGGTTCGCGATTTGCTTGACTTGGCGCGCCTTGAAGGGCAAAGCGTGCCGCTCGAGCGCGCGCCGGTGGCGTTCGCCCAAGTGATCGAAGATGTCATCGCCACGTACGAACCGATCGCCGCGCAAAAGCGGATCAAATTGTCATGCGATTTGGACTATGACCTCATCGTCAACGGCGACGCCGACCGGCTCGAACAAGTCGTGCGCAACTTGCTTGACAACGCCATCCGCTACACCCCGGAAGGCGGCGCGGTGACGGTGCGGCTTTCCCGCCTGTCGGAAGCAGAAGGCGAGCTCGTCATCCAAGATACGGGCAAGGGTATTCCAAAAGACCAGCTCCCATTCCTCGGCCAGCGCTTTTTCCGCGTCGACCGCGCGCGCACCCGCAAAGAAGGCGGCACCGGCTTGGGGCTTGCCATCGTCAAACAAATCGTCGCCCTCCATGGCGGCGCGATTCATTTCGACAGCGACCTCGGCCAAGGGACGACGGTATCTGTCCGCCTGCCGCTCGTTCAGGAAGAGGACTAGAGGGGTTCACAGGTGTATAACCCGTACAAAGAAGAGGCAGGTGAAAAAGATGGATCCACCGAAACAGGACCAGCTCCCAATGACCTACAAAGAGTATGCGACATGGCCGGAAGGAAAACGCTGCGAGGTGTTGGACGGGAACATCATTCGCATAGCTCCGTCGCCAACGCCGGAACATCAATCCGTTTCGCTCCAGCTTTCGATCGAATTCGGTATGTACCTTCGCGGGAAGGATTGCCGCGTGTTGGCCGCCCCGATTGATGTGTACCTTTTCGAAGATCATCAAAAGGGATGGATGGATGAAAACGTTCGGAACTGGGTGTGTCCCGATCTTGTCGTCATCTGCGATAAGAATAAACTCCAAAAAAACCGCATCGTCGGCGCTCCGGATTTGGTCGTCGAGATCTTGTCCCCCGCCACGGCCAAAATCGACCGGATGGACAAACGGATCGCGTATGAGCGGGCCGGGGTGAAGGAATATTGGATCGTTGACCCGGCGAATCAAGTAGTGGAAGTCTAGTTGCGTGAGAAAACAGGGGAGTTGGAACTTCACGGAGTGTACAACCGGGATGACTCCGTTTCTGTTCATGTATTGAAAGATTTGGTGATCGATTTGCGGAACGTTTTTTTGGAATGATGAAATGACAACTCCCATTGCCCGCTGATGGCGAAGAAAGGCCCCTTCATCCCGTTTCTCGCCAGCCGATGAATGGGGGCCTTTTGGGCTATGCGGCTGCTTGATGCCTCAACAGGATTGCGAGAATGGCGAAAGGAAGACGAGCCGATTATTTCGACAGTTGACGCCGGCGCATCCAAATGATGGAACTCAATGTGATGGATAAGATCAAGAGGGCGCTCCCTACGCCGATGAAAATCCATTTCATTGAAACATTCAACATAGAAAGGATCGCTCGGCTACGAATCTTTCCGACAGCATCGGTACAAATTGGTCCGATAAGTCAATGGCGACTAAAAGATAGTAGTTCTCCGGCATGAGAACAGACATGGCTGAACTAAACATTTGGGATTCTCTGTTATTTGTTAAATATTGTATCATGCCCGGATTTTTGGTTCATCACCAAAAGATGTACTTGACTTTTAAAGACAAACATGATAACAATGTTGCTCAAAGAGACGTATGGTATTAAAAGGAAAAAATGCTGTTTTGATTTTCTCTATCATGATCGTCTTTATTTGTCAAGTACACTTTGTGGTGAAGAGCCTCCGAGATGTTTTTCAGCGCTTCTTGGAGGATTTGTGAATCGTTGACATGATGTTGTTTCGCCAAGTCATCGAGCCATTTCGGGATTGTTCATGTTTTTTTGGCCGCTTTGTGTTCCATTTCATGGCGAAATGGCGGCATCGGCAAGCCCTTTGGCTTTTTTGTTCATTGCTCAAACGCGGCCGATGTACTACAATAAACATAGAAACCGTTTTTTCCCACAAGAAGCGTTATCAGCGCTTCTTTCCGAGCAAGACGGGCTCGAAAGGGAAAGGTGCGGCTTGAAAAGAAAGCGGTTTCTTATGTCAGGAAGGCAAAGGGGGATCGGGATGAGCGATGTCGCGAAGATGAAGGAAGCGGCGTTTCCGGCTCCGACGGTGGAGGAGTGGGAGCGGGAAGCGGAAAAGTCGCTGAAAGGCAAGCCGCTCGAGCGGCTTGTATCGATGACGTACGAAAACATTGCGGTGAAACCGCTCTATACGCGCCGAGACTTGGAGGTGCTTGGTCCGCTTGAGCAATACCCGGGCTTTGGCCGTTATGTGCGCGGGGCGCGTCCGGAAGGATACCGAGGCGGGCCATGGAAGGTGAGCCAGGAGATTTCAGCGGCAAGCCCGTCCGAATGGAACGAGGCGGTCAAGCATGACTTGCAAAGAGGGCAGACGGAAATTCATCTCGCTCTTGGGCGGCTGCCGTTTGCCGTCGAGTCGGTCGATGTTCTCGCGGCGATGTTTGATGGTGTGCCGCTCGATCGCGATTCGCTCCGTGTGGACGCCGGGGCGCGGTCGCTTCCGTTTTTGGCGTTGCTTGTTGCTTATTTGCAGGAGAAGGGACTCTCTCTTTCGGCCGTGCGGGGCGCGATCGGCATGGATCCGCTCGGGGCGTGGGCGGAACATGGGACGCTTCCGTGTTCGCTTGAGCGGCTGTATGATGAAATGGTGGAAGTGACGAAGTGGGCGAAGGAACAGATGCCCGCCATCCGCACGATTTTGGTGCGCGGCGAGCCGTACCATAACGGCGGGGCGAACGCTGTGCAGGAGCTGGCGTTTGCGTTGGCGACAGCGGTCGAGTACATCCGCGCTGGGCTGGATCGGGGGCTGACGGTGGATGACATCGCGACGCGGATGCAAGCGTCGTTTGCGGTTGGGGCTGATTTCTTTATGGAAATCGCAAAACTGCGGGCAGCGCGGCGGTTGTTCGCGCAAGCAATCGAAGCGTTTGGCGGCGGTGAATCAGCAAGGCGGATCGAGCTGCATGTGCGCACATCGCGCTTTACGAAAACGGTGTACGACCCGTATGTGAACATGCTTCGGGCGGCGGCGGAAGCGTTTGCGGCCGTTGTCGGCGGCGCTGATGGCGTGCATGTGTCGCCGTTTGACGAGGCGATCGGACTCCCTGATGAGTTTTCGCGGCGCATCGCCCGCAACACGCAGCTCATTTTGCTTGAGGAGGCGCATGTGGCGAACGTCATCGATCCGGCGGGCGGCTCGTATTATGTGGAAACGTTGACCGCTAAGCTCGCCGAAGAAGCGTGGAAGCTGTTCCAGCGCGTGGAGGAACAAGGCGGCATGATAAAGGCGCTCGAAGACGGCTTCGTGCAGGCGGAAGTGGCGGCGGTCGCCAAGCGGCGATTGGACAATGTCAAGACGCGGAAGGAAAAAATCATCGGCACGAACGTGTATGCGAACTTAGAAGAAACGCCGATCCAAAAGCCGAAGCAAGCCGCGGCGAAAGAGTTGCCGCCGTTGGATGAAAAGAGGGTGGCTGACATTCGCAGCGCGCTCGCGGATGGGAAGTGGATGGAAGCGGCGATTGGTGCGGCCTGTCGTCGAGCAACCGCTCGGGAGATCGCGGCGGCGCTCGCGGATGGAAATTCGTCGGCCCGCATTGCGCCGATTCGCGCATGGCGCTTGGCCGAGCCGTTTGAGCGACTGCGCAAGGCGGCCGAGGAGCATGCGGAGCGCACCGGAAGTCGGCTTTCTGTTCACTTGATCAATATCGGGCCGCTTGTCCGCCATCAGGCGCGCGCCGATTTCATCGCCGGGCTGTTTGCGGCCGGCGGGGTGGCGGCCGAGCGGAGCGGCGGCTTCGCATCGGTCGAGGAAGCACTCGAATGGGTGCGGAACACGAACGGGACGCATTATATCGTTTGCGGCGCCGATGATGATTATCCGTCGTTCGTTCCGGCGTTGGCGAAAGCGTTCAAGCAGGCAAAGCCGACGGCGAAGCTGTATGTGGCCGGAAAACCGACGGAAGAGCTCGCGAAAACGTACGCGGACGCGGGCGTGGACGGATCGATTCATCTCGGTTCGAACGCGTACGATGTGATCGTGGCGTTTCTAACGGAAAGAGGGGTGGCGCTTGATGGCGAAGTACGTTGATTTTACAAAAATGACGCTTTCCGCCGCAACGGCCCATGTTGATGAACGGAAGTGGAAAGAAGCGGTCAAAGAGCGAGTGCAAGCATCGATCGATGAGCTGTTGTTTCAGACGAACGAGCACATTGCGGTGAAGCCGCTTTATACAAAGGAAGATATTGACGGGCTTGATTTTCTCGATTGCTTGCCCGGCTTGCCGCCGTACTTGCGCGGGCCGTACCCGACGATGTATGTCGTGCGGCCGTGGACGATCCGCCAATACGCCGGCTTTTCGACCGCCGAGGAGAGCAACGCGTTTTACCGGCGCAACTTGGCGATGGGGCAAAAAGGGTTGTCGGTCGCGTTTGACCTCGCCACGCACCGCGGTTATGATTCCGACCATCCGCGCGTCGTCGGCGACGTCGGCAAAGCGGGGGTGGCCATCGACTCGGTGCTCGATATGAAAATTTTGTTTGACGGCATCCCGCTCGACCAAATGTCGGTGTCGATGACGATGAACGGGGCGGTGCTCCCGATTATGGCGTTTTACATCGTCACCGCCGAAGAGCAGGGAGTGACGCAGGACAAACTGTCCGGCACGATCCAAAACGATATTTTGAAAGAATATATGGTGCGCAACACGTACATTTACCCGCCGGAGATGTCGATGCGCATCATCGCCGACATTTTCGCCTATACGGCCAAATACATGCCGAAATTCAACAGCATCAGCATTTCCGGCTACCATATGCAAGAAGCCGGGGCGCCGGCCGATTTGGAGTTGGCGTACACGCTCGCCGACGGGCTTGAGTACGTGCGCACCGGCTTGAAAGCGGGCATTGACATCGACTCGTTCGCGCCGAGGTTGTCATTTTTCTGGGCGATCGGCATGAACTATTTTATGGAAGTGGCGAAATTGCGGGCGGCGCGCCTCATGTGGGCGAAAATGATGAAAACGTTCAATCCGAAAAATCCGAAATCGCTCGCATTGCGCACGCATTCGCAAACGTCAGGCTGGAGCTTGACAGAACAAGATCCGTTCAACAACGTTGTGCGCACGCTCATTGAGGCGCACGCGGCGGCGATGGGGCATACGCAGTCGCTCCATACGAACGCGCTCGATGAAGCGATCGCCTTGCCGACCGACTTCTCGGCGCGCATCGCCCGCAACACGCAGCTGTACTTGCAGGAAGAAACGGGCATTTGCCGGACGATCGACCCGTGGGCCGGTTCGTATTACGTCGAGACGTTGACGAACGAATTGATGAAGCGGGCGTGGGCGCATATCGAAGAAATCGAAAGCCTCGGCGGGATGGCAAAAGCCATTGAAACGGGCATCCCGAAAATGCGCATCGAAGAAGCGGCGGCTCGCCGCCAAGCGCGCATCGACTCGGGGGCGGAAACGATCATCGGCGTGAACAAATACCGTCCGGAAAAAGAAGAGCCGATCGACATTTTGGAAGTCGACAACACTGCCGTGCGCCAGCGGCAAATCGAGCGGCTGAACGAGCTGAGGGCGACGCGCGACAACGAGCAAGTCGAAGCGGCGCTCAACGCCATCACGAAAGCGGCGGAAACGGGCGAAGGGAACTTGCTTGAGTTGGCCGTCCAAGCGGCGCGCGTCCGGGCGACGCTCGGGGAAATTTCGTACGCGATCGAAAAAGTGGCGAAGCGCCATCGCGCCGCGATCCGCTCGATCAGCGGCGTGTACAGCTCGGAATACAAAAACGAAGCGCAGCTGGAACGGGTGAAGCGGCGGGTGGAGCAGTTCGCGGAACTTGAAGGGCGGCGTCCGCGCATCTTGATCGCGAAAATGGGGCAGGACGGCCATGACCGCGGGGCGAAAGTGATCGCCACGGCGTTTGCCGATTTAGGGTTTGACGTCGACATCGGCCCGCTCTTCCAAACGCCGGAAGAAACGGCGCGCCAGGCGGTTGAAAACGACGTGCATGCGGTTGGCATCAGCTCGCTCGCTGGCGGGCATAAGACGCTCGTGCCGCAGCTCGTCGAGGAGTTGAAAAAACTCGGCCGCGACGATATTTTGGTCGTCGTCGGCGGCGTCATTCCGCCGCAAGACTACGCCTTCTTGTATGAACACGGCGCCGCTGCCATCTTTGGACCGGGCACGGTGATCCCGGAAGCGGCGGAAAAAGTGTTGGATGAAATTTACGCCCGGCTCGGCTATGAGGACGTGAGCGAATGAGCGGCGAAGAGAAACGGCAAGGACAGGACGCCCTCCTGTCGGAACCGGCGGACGGGCCGCCGCGGCGTCCGGAATGGGCGGATGGCGAAAGCGCGTCGTCGTATGTGCAAGCCGCGCGCCCACCGGCGCCAAAGCGGGTCGTGAGACGGAAAGAGCGGTCGGTCGAAGAATACGTCCAAGGAGTGCTCGCCGGCGACCGCACGATATTGGCGCAGGCGATTACGCTTGTCGAAAGCAATGCGGCTCGTCATATCGATTTGGCTCAACAAGTGTTAAATGAACTGTTGCCGCACGTCGGCCGCTCGATCCGCATTGGCATCACCGGCGTGCCGGGGGCGGGAAAAAGCACGTTCATTGAAGCGTTCGGCACGTTTTTATGCGAGCAGGGGCATCGCGTCGCCGTCTTGGCCGTCGACCCGACGAGTTCGTTGACCGGCGGCAGCATCCTCGGCGACAAAACGCGGATGGAGACGCTTGCCCGCCATCCACATGCGTTTATCCGCCCGTCGCCATCCGGCGGGGCGCTTGGCGGCGTGCACCGGAAAACGCGTGAGACGATGATGCTGTGCGAGGCAGCTGGCTATGACATCATTTTGGTTGAGACGGTCGGCGTCGGGCAAAGTGAGTTTGTCGTTCGCGGGATGGTCGACTTTTTCCTCCTCTTGGCGTTAACCGGCGCCGGCGACGAGCTGCAAGGGATGAAGCGCGGCATCATGGAGCTGGTGGACGCCATCGTCATCAACAAGGCGGACGGCGATAATAAAGAAAAAGCGCGGGCGGCGCAAAAAGAATACAACCAGTTTCTCCATTACTTGCGCCCGGCCACGCCCGGCTGGGAGACGAAAGCGTACACGTGCTCGGCGCTGTTCGGTGAAGGGATCGCCGACATGTGGCGCGTCATTCAAACGTTCGTTGAGACGACGAAGCAATCCGGCGTGTTTTTCGACCGCCGCCGCCAACAACAAAAAGACTGGATGCACGCCATGATCAAAGAATATGTAGAAACGCGCTTTTTCGCCGACCCGATCGTGAAAGAAAAGCTCCCGATGCTTGAGAACAGCGTCATTTCCGGCGCCAAGCCGGTCACCGCCGCCGTCCGCGAGCTGATCGAAGCGTATGAACGGAGGATCGACGATCAAATATGATATGATAAACGTAAATCAGAGGAGGTGTTACAATGTTTCAATTCCAATTTCCGCTCTATAACGACATCGTCGAACAAGCGCGGCGTGAAGCGGTCGAAGCCGGATTTGAAGAGCTGCGCACGCCGGAAGATGTCGATGCGGCATTCCGCCGTCCGGGCACGACGCTTGTCCTCATCAACTCCGTGTGCGGCTGCGCCGGCGGCATCGCCCGTCCGGCAGCGGCCCACGCCGTCCATTACGACAAGCGCCCGGACCATTTGGTGACCGTCTTTGCCGGCCAAGACAAAGAAGCAACGGCCCGCGCGCGCGACTATTTTGTCGGCGAGCCGCCATCCTCGCCGTCGTTCGCCTTGTTAAAAGACGGGAAATTGTGCGCCATGCTGCACCGCCACGACATCGAAGGGCACGAGCCGGTCGCCGTCGTGCAAAAGCTGCAGGCGCTGTTTGATGAATATTGTGAGGAAGTGTGAGCGGAAACACCCGAAGCCAAAGAAGGCTTCGGGTGTTTGTATGGTGGTTGGAGACACTTTTTATGAACATTGGACAAAAGCATGGGCAAATCATTGTGTTTGTGTTCGCGCTATGCTATGATCATTAGTAAAGAAACCAAGAAATTTGGTTATTTTTTGGGGAGGAGGGGAATACTATGATACCATCAGATGCCATGACAAAGGAGAAGGTATCGATGGACAAACTCCCGAACGACAAGAAAAAACGTGTGAAGCGCATCGCTGTATCAAGTAAAAAACAAATTACGATCCCCAAGGATTTTTATGAGCAATTAGGAATTGGGAATGAAGTGCTTATTGAGTTAGCTGATAATAAGTTAATTATTCATCCGATTCATGAGGATCACTTTGACTTTTCCGACTTGATTTTAAAAGACTTGATCAGGGAAGGGTATACAGGGGAAGAACTATACAGAGAATTTGTATGCCGCAAATCGCAAATTGCTCCTGCTTTAGACGCCATGATCGCTGAGGAAAGACCGAAGGCAAAAACGTATACTGCGGATACGTTAGAGGAGCTATTCGGCGAAGATGATGAACAGTAACCGGCTGCAATTGCTTCCGAAAGCAGAAAAAGCCATCAAAAAACTGACAAAAAAGGATGTGGCTCTGAAACAGCGCTTGATCGAAGCCTTGCGGGAGATTCTTTCCGAGCCAGCCGAAGCAGGAGAAGCGAAAACAGGCGATTTGGCAGGAATTTATGGCTATGACATTTATCATCGAGGCATCAATTACGAGATTGCTTATTTGATCGACCAAGATGGCAGCGGACATGTTGTGGTCGTGGTTTTGGTGGGGACGCGTGAAAATTTTTACGAAGAGCTGAAGCGTTATATGAAGACGAATCAAGCGCCATTTTCGAAGCCATAGATGCAGATCCATTTAGGACAATGGGCAAAGGAGAACGATGGCATGGATGAGCGAGAATCGATTGTATTATCGTACCCGCACGCGTTTCGATTGTTGCTTCATTTGAAGAATGTCATTGCCGCGTCGAAGCAAGTGTCGGCAGAAGATGAACTGCTGAAAGAAGTATACCGCGATTCGATTGTGAAAAAGTATGAAATTTTGGAAGACCAGCTCTGGAAGCTGTTGTCGCGAATTTTCAAAGCGTCCGGCCTGGAATTGAACAACCCGAGGGCATGTTATCGCCAGGCGTTTAAGGAAGGGTGGATTCAGAATATTGACGTATGGAACGATATATTGCACTCACGAAACGCCACGGCCCATGTGTATAACGAGGAAGACTATGAACAGATTAAAGACCGAATTGTATCACAATATGTTCATGAAATCGAAGCGCTGCTGGAAAACATCCAAAAAGAAGTGATCGACCGTGATCTATGGAATTAGCCCGACCGTGTTTGAACGGCTGATGGCGTATTTCGCTGGCGAAGAAGACATTCAAAAAGTCGTTTTGTTCGGCTCGCGGGCGCGCGGCACGGCCCGCTACAATTCCGACATTGACTTGTGCATCGATTACATCGGCAAACAGAAGTGGAAAATCAGAGAGGATATTGACGACATCGTTGGCATTTACTCGTGTGATGTTCTCTTTTTCGACGCGCTGAACGAAGACATCAAGCGTCAAATCGAGCGTGATGGGAAAACGATTTATGAGAAAGCTTTGTCGTGAGCCTAGGAGGCCTGCCCTGCATGAGTGGGCGGCTGTTTTTTTGTGTCCGGCGGCTGTAGGACGGGCGCGCACTATGTTAAAAAGGTACAATTGCCACTCTTTGGATAAGGAAGCAAAAAAGTAACTGAATTACTAACTTATTGTTGAATTTTTATTATTATTGGCATTATAATGCAGATAGAAAGTTTTTTGGTCAACACTTAAAGTAAGTAATGTTATTACTAAATAAAAATAATGGGGTGAATTTTAAATGGTGTATGAAAGAGAATTATCTCATTTCATGGATCAGTTGCGCAGCGAGGCGAATATAAGCGTGATCGATTCTGTGCAGACGATCGCATCGATTGCAAGCGTGAAATTTTTAGAACTGGATAAGGAGCGCTACAGCCTTCCAGACGAACTCTCTTTAGTGGCGATTTTAAAAGAAGGAGCTTTTTTGGCGGAGAAGGTAAAGGCAGTTTTAAACGAAATAGAAGCACATGTCCCTTTCCTAAAGGGAGTATATGAGTTTTCCGACTTGTTTGGCCGATTAAGCAACAATACATTATATCATTTGTTGTCGCGGATTCATTCTTTTGCATTCACGAAAGAGCAGTGGAAACAATGGATTGAATCGTTGTTTGTGTACGCAGGCAATATGGCTGGGGTTGAAGGTGTAGAGCTGATCACGCCGGCTGGTGTTAATGAGCTGGGCATTCGCCTTTTAAATATGGAAGGAGGGGAATTTTATGATGGTGCTTCAGGGCTGTCCGGCACGTTGTGCGCAGCAAGCGAATATGCACGGCGACATCATTGCGAAGTGGCGCTGTACGGTCAGGAAATCAACCAGCGAGCATGGGCGCTTGGAAAACTGCGTCTGTTATTTCACGACCGGACCGATGCTCATTTGGCCAAAGGAGATACGCTTACCGAGCCTGCATTTGTAGAGGGAAACAAGTTGAAAAAGTTTGATTACATTATGATGAATTTTCCGTTCGGCATGAGAATAAACAGCTATGAACAACTGATGAATGACCGTTATGATCGGTTTGTATACGGCCGATTGCCGCGAACGAGCGCTGACATGGCTTTCATTTTGCACGCTCTCTCTTCGTTGAAGGAAAACGGAAAAGCGGTTCTTGTCGTCACAAACGGAACACTGTTTAGAGGAGGGCCGGAGGCGGTGATCAGGGAGCATTTATTGGCCGCCGATTTGATTGAGTCCGTGATCGCTCTGCCATCATCTTTGCTTGATGGTGCAGCCATTCAGATCAACCTTCTTGTGCTGAATAAAAACAAAAGTGCAGAGAGGGAAGGAAACATTTTATTCATTAACGCGGAAAATTATTATGGCGAACGGAGAAGAGGTAGAAGATATTTGCGCCAAGAAGATATCGACCGGATTATGGCCATATATCATGAAGGGCTGGAGATCGATGAAGTAAGCAAATTCGTATCCGTCCGCGAGATTGAAGAAGCGAACCTTTTAAGCAACCGGTATTTGCAAAGCAGTGAATGGACGATCGAACCGTACGGAAAAGTGAAGTTTTACCCTGATCACATAAAGAATTTGCCATGCGTACAACCATTGAAACGGATCGGCACTTTCTACCGCGGCATCAATATCTCAGCCAAAGACGCAGAAACAGAGAATGGGCCATATAAAGTGATTAAGTTATCTGACGTCCAAAATGGGGAGGTGTTGATCGATCAACTCGCGTCTTATGAAATTACAAACAATGCCAAAATTGAATCATATCTTGTCCAAGAAGGCGATGTCATTATATCGGTCCGGGGGGCGGGGATCAAAATAGCGGTCATCCCGCCGCATGAGGGGAATATACTGATTTCCCATAACTTTATCGGCATTCGTCCGCACCGCCATGTCGACCCATTTTACTTAAAGGTCTTCTTGGAAAGCCCTGTTGGGCAATATCTTCTTTTGAGCAAACAGGCAGGGACAAATGTCACGATTTTGAATATGAAAGATTTGGAGAACATTCCGATTCCAGTGCGGCCGTTCGAAGAGCAGAAGGAAATCATCATGTCCTATCTCGAAGAACAAAAACACATTCAAGACATCATGAAACAACTCGAGAAGCAACGGCTTGAATCGAGTTTAAAACTGTACGAAAAAATGGGAATTCGTTCGACGTTTACACTGATGCAATCGTAAAACTCAAAACGCCGCTCTCCCTGTTGTCGCCTGCCGATAGGATGGATGACAGGGAGAGCGGGGCTATAGGAAATTAGTTCCTTAATGGCAAAGATTTTTATGGTAAAATGGAATCTGGGAATCAAATGACATATCGTGTCAAACGGGAAAGGAGCAGCGACAGATGGCGACGATCGGTTTTGAAGAAAAGTTATGGTCCGCAGCCGATAAGCTGCGAAACAATATGGATGCGGCAGAATATAAACACGTCGTCTTAGGACTTATTTTCTTAAAATACGTGTCTGATACGTTTCAAGAAAAATGGGAGGAACTGATGAAAGAAGATCCCGATTTTGCGGAAGACCGCGACGCGTATATGGCGGACGGAGTGTTTTGGGTGCCGGAAACGGCCCGTTGGAGCTATATAGCGGAACGTTCGAAGTCGCCGGAAATCGGAAAAATTGTCGATGAGGCGTTGGATGCGATCGAAAAAGAGAATGACAGTTTAAAAGGAGTGCTCCCGAAAAACTACTCCCGCCCTGAGTTAGACAAGCGCATTTTAGGGGAAATTATTGACTTGTTTTCCAATATTGACGTCGGCGGCAGCGGGGCAAAGGAAAAAGACGTCTTAGGGCGGGTGTACGAATACTTCTTAGGCAAGTTTGCGGCAAGTGAAGGAAAAGGAGGCGGCGAGTTTTATACGCCAAAGTGTGTCGTCAAACTGATGGTCGAAATGATTCAACCATTCAAAGGATACGTGTATGACCCTGCATGCGGCAGCGGCGGGATGTTCGTCCAGTCGATGAAATTCGTCGAAGAACATGCGGGAAACAAGTTTGATATTTCCATTTACGGCCAAGAATCGAACCCAACGACATGGAAGCTCGCCAAAATGAACTTGGCGATTCGCGGCATTGAAAACAACCTCGGTCCGAAACATGCCGACACGTTCCATGAAGACTTGCATCCGACGTTAAAGGCGGATTATATTCTAGCCAATCCGCCGTTCAATGACAGCGACTGGGGGCAGCCGAAATTAATCGACGACCCGCGCTGGAAATTCGGAGTGCCGCCGGCCGGAAACGCCAACTACGCCTGGCTGCAGCATATGATCGACAAGCTTGGCCAAAACGGAAAAGCCGCCGTTGTGCTCGCGAACGGCTCGCTGTCCTCGATGACGTCCGGCGAATGGGAGATTCGCAAAAACATTGTCAACGCAGATTTAGTCGACGCGATCATCGCGTTGCCGGATAAATTGTTTTACACAACACAAATCCCGGTGTGCATTTGGATTTTAAACCGCAACAAGAAACATCCGAGGAAAACGTTATTCATCGATGCGCGCAAATTCGGCCAGCTCGTCACCCGGAAGTTGCGAGAGTTGACGGATGAGGATATCCGCAAAATCGCCGATACGTATATCAATTGGCAAAACAACGAGAACTACGAAGACGTGCAAGGCTTTTGCAAATCAGCGACGATCGACGACATTCGCGAGCACAACTACATCCTCACGCCG
Organism: Geobacillus jurassicus NBRC 107829; assembly: GCF_001544315.1. Lineage (GTDB taxonomy): Bacteria > Bacillota > Bacilli > Bacillales > Anoxybacillaceae > Geobacillus > Geobacillus jurassicus. Next base: position 13,192 of record NZ_BCQG01000031.1, on the reverse strand, counting down.
GGCCGCTACGTCGGCATTGAAGAAGAGGAAGAAGACGGGGAATCGTTTGAGGAAAAAATGGAGCGGCTGACAGCGACATTGGCGAAGCAATTTCAAAAATCGCGCCAGTTGGAAGAAGAAATTCGCAAGCAGTTGGGGGGGATAGGGTATGAGATATGACGGGTGGAAAGAAACAAGGTTAATAGATGTTATAGACATAAACCCTAGAACCCCTTTAAGAAAAGGAACGTTGGCCAAAAAAGTGTCCATGCAAGATGTTGCGGAGTTTACAAGAAAAATACAGTCATATGAAATTGCCGAGTTTACATCCGGTTCAAAATTTAAAAACGGTGATACTCTCCTTGCACGGATAACACCTTGTCTTGAAAATGGAAAAACAGCTTATGTCGACATCCTTGAAGATAATGAGATTGCTTTTGGCTCTACGGAGTTTATCGTGTTAAGAGCAAAGGAAGGAATAACCGATAGCAAGTTTGTGTATTACTTGGCTATTTCACCGGAATTCAGAAATATAGCAATAAAGTCCATGACGGGATCATCCGGCAGACAAAGGGTGCAAAGCGATGTCTTGGTTAACACTGTGATTGATTTGCCGCCACTAGAGGAACAAAAGAGAATTGCAAATGTGCTATCTGCAATTGACGACAAAATCGAACTCAACAATGAAATCAACCAAACCCTTGAAGAACTCGCCCAAACGATTTTCAAACGCTGGTTTGTCGATTTCGAGTTTCCGAATGAAAACGGCGAACCGTACAAATCAAGCGGCGGGAAGTTTGTCGAAAGCAAGTTGGGGATGATACCGGAGGGGTGGAGAGTGGCAACAATCGGCGATTTAGGGGACGTTGTAGGGGGAGGAACCCCTTCGAAAAAGCGGGAAGACTATTTCACCCAAAACGGCATCCCTTGGATTACGCCGAAAGATTTATCAAACAGTAAAAATCGTTATGTTGAAAGAGGAAGTGTTGATATTACGGAAGAGGGATTAAAGAATAGTAGTGCAAAATTGCTTCCTAAAGGTACCGTTCTTTTTAGCTCAAGGGCACCTATTGGTTATATTGCTATTGCTAAAAATGAGGTCACTACAAATCAAGGATTTAAGTCAGTGATCCCGCATAAGGACATCGGTTCGGAATTTGTGTTTCAAGTTTTAAAATATAACAAAGACTTGATCGAAAGCAGGGCCTCCGGAACAACGTTCAAAGAAATTTCAGGTGGGGAGTTGAAAAAAGTACCTATTGTTTTGCCAAAAATGGAAGTTATTCAACGTTATAACGAAGCAGTGAGAAGTTTAGGAGAATTAATATGCAATAATGAAGAAGAAATCAACGCTTTGATAAGTATGAGAGATTCATTATTGCCCAAGCTCATGTCCGGAGAAATTCGTGTCGTTGACGCCGAACGGGAGGTGGAAGTGTGTTTACAGAAGAGCAGCTAGAGCAAGCCGTGATTGAATATTTCCAAGAGCTCGGCTATCCGTATTTGCCGGTCGGGAAGTTGGAGCGGGACAAAAAGGAAGTGTTGCTACTTGACCGGTTGGAAGCGGCATTGATGAAACTAAATCCGGGAGCGCCTTTTGATGTCATCCGCGAGGCGATGCGGAAAATCCGTTATTTTGATACGAACGATGTCTTAACGAACAACAAAGTGTTTCATAAATACTTGACGGAAACGGTGGAAGTGGCCGAGTTTGTGGATGGGGAAACGGTGTACCATCGTGTTCGGCTCATTGATTGGGAAGCTCCGGAAAACAATGATTTTCTCGTCGTCAACCAATTGGAAGTCAGTGAAAAAGGGCAGGAAAAAATCCCCGACATCGTGTTGTATGTGAACGGCATGCCGCTTGTCGTTGCAGAGTTGAAAAGCACGTCGCGCGAAGAAGTGGATATCGAAGATGCATACAAGCAACTGAAAAATTATATGAATGTCCACATCCCATCGTTATTTTATTACAATGCGTTTCTCGTCATCAGCGACGGGGTGAAGGCGCGCGCGGGGACGATCACCGCGCCGCTTGACCGGTTTATGGCTTGGAAAAAGATCAATATCGAAGATGATGTCATAGAAAACCGGGAGTTGGAAACGTTAATGTTCGGCTTGTTCGAGCCGAAGCGCTTTTTGGATGTGATCAAAAACTTCACGTTGTTTGCGAACGAAGCGAAAATTATGGCGGCGTACCACCAATATTACGGCATGAAAAAAGCGGTTGCTTCTGTCATGCGGGCGGTTTGCGCCGACAAGCGCGCCGGGGTGATTTGGCACACGCAAGGGAGCGGCAAAAGTTATTCGATGGTGTTTTTGGCGGGAAACTTAGTCAGACAGGAACAGCTGAAAAATCCAACCATTGTCGTGATCACCGATCGCAACGATTTAGACGGACAGTTATTTGAAACGTTTTGCGGGGCGAGTGAATTTTTACGGCAAACACCATTACAAGCGGAAACGCGCAGCCATTTGAAAGAGCTGTTGGAACATCGGCAAACGGGCGGCATCGTTTTTTCAACGATTCAAAAGTTTGAAGAAGAAACCGGCTTGCTTTCTGAACGGGAAAACATCATCGTGATGGTTGACGAAGCCCACCGCTCCCAATACGGCGTTGATCCGAAATACGATATCGAAACGGGGGAGCAAAAGTACGGGTATGCGAAATATTTGCGTGAAGCGTTGCCGAATGCGACGTATATCGCGTTTACAGGGACGCCGATTGAAACGACCGATCGATCGACGACCGGCTTGTTCGGCGATGTCATTGATGTGTATGATATGACCCAAGCGGTGGAAGACGGGGCGACGGTCAAAATTTATTACGAATCTCGCTTGGCGAAAGTGAAATTGGACGAGAAGAAAATGAATGAAATTGACCAAGAATATTGGCGCATGCAAGTTCACGAAGGCGTCGGCGACTATATTATTGAACAAAGCCAAAAAAGCTTGAGCCGCATGGAGCAAATCATAGGTGACCAAGACCGAATTCGCGAAGTCGTCACGGACATTATCCACCATTACGAGGAGCGCGAACATCTTGTCAAAGGAAAAGCGATGATCGTTGCTTATTCGCGCAACACCGCGTTTGCAATGTATAAAGAGATCATGCGTCAACGTCCGGACTGGAAAGACAAAGTGAAAATTGTCATGACCGAAAACAATCAGGATCCGGAGGAGCTCGCGAAGCTTGTCGGAAATAAACAAACGCGGAAACAGCGGGAAAAAGAATTTAAAGATGTCGATCATCCGTTTAAAATCGTCATTGTTGTTGATATGTGGCTCACCGGTTTTGACGTGCCGGCGCTCGATACAATGTATATTGACAAGCCCATGAAGGCGCATAACTTGATGCAAGCGATCGCCCGCGTCAACCGCGTTTATCCGGGGAAAACAGGCGGATTGATTGTTGATTACATCGGCTTAAAGAAAAATTTAATGGAAGCGTTGCAAACGTATACGAAGCGCGACCAAGATAAAGTGCAAGAAAACACCCAAGCCCGCGACATCGCGTTAAACATCCTCGAAGTGTTGCGCAATATGTTTCATTCGTTTGACTATCGCTCGTTTTTTGGCGACAGTGACAAAAAGCGTTATGAAGTGATTTGTGGCGGCGCTGAATTTGTGCAACAAATAGAAAAACGAAAATCGCTGTTTATGACGGAAACGAAAAAGCTAAAAGATGTTTATAAAATTTGCACCGGCTTGCTTTCGAAAGAACAAAAAGAGGAAATTTCCTATTTTATCGCTGTTCGTTCCTTTATTATGAAATCTTCGCGAACAGGCACACCTGACTTAAAAGAAGTGAATGAACGAATCGCGAAAATGTTGGAAGAAGCGATTTTAGAAGATGAAGTGATGGTGTTGACCCAAGCGGTTTCATCGGAAAGTTTCGATTTGTTGGATGAGGAGAACATCAAAAAATTACGCGCCTTGCCGCAAAAAAATATTGCGTCGACCATTTTAATGCGCGTATTAAAGCAAAAATTGCAAGATGTGAAAAAGACAAACATGACGGTGAGCCAAACATTTTCCAAACGTTTTGAAAAAATATTAGAAAAATACAACAATCGAAATGATTACACGGATGTGTATGAAGTATTTGAGGAATTGCTTAAATTTAAAGAAGAGTTGCAGGCGGCGATTGAAGAAGGGAAACAGCTTGGCTTAACCGAGGAGGAGAAGGCGTTTTTCGACGTGTTAGGTTCTGACCCGGATATAAAAAAATTAATGGAAGATGAGATATTAATTCAAATCGCAAAGGATTTGGCGAAAACGGTAAAGGAAAACCGGACGCACGATTGGGATAAAAAAGCGCAAGCCCAAGCGCGCATGCGCCTTGAAATTAAGAAGGTGCTGCGCAAGTACGATTATCCGCCAAATAAACAGCCGAAAGCGGTGGAAGATGTGCTTGAGCAGGTGAAGCTGCAGTGCATGAATATGTAAGGGGATCAATCGGTGCTTTGAGGAGAGACAGTTATGGAGAATATGCTGTCTCTCCCCGCGAAATTCATCGTTTTGTCGCATTAGCAATAGTTTATTGAAGTGGTCAAGATATAAAACAACATCCAGTCATTTTTGTAAGGGGTTCTGTTCATATGGAAAGAGCATTTAACCCGTTAGGACAACTTGTTCATGCGAAAAACGCACATAAGTATGGGGTTGTCTATACGTGTCCATGCTGCGGCGCGAGAGTATTTAAAGCAGAAGGAAGGGTGCAGTCCGCTCACTTTCGTCACGAACGCGGGCAAGGGTCTGAACGATGCGAACTTTATGTTCAACGTTTGTCAGGTTCATCCCATCTTCATGATTATTCATTGATGATAAGCCGCCCCTTTATTACATTTGAACCATTGGAACGTGATTGGGAGCTTTTTATTACCTTTCCTTATTTAACGCCTTCTCAAGCGATGCAATGTGACGTGCATCATTTGCACTTTAAAATAAAATGCAATGAAATGAATTCCTTTATTTCCTCTGCACAGCTTTGGCCTAACTCTAGTGAAAATAAACTGTGGATTGTTCCGAAACAGGGCTACAGTTTTTCTTTTGCGACTAGAAAAGATGAAAAATGTTATGAGAAACTCGGCTTGTTTTGGCCTGAATATATTAAAGGGTTTCAAAACCATACATATTTGTTTCGGCCAATAAACCAAAGCTTTTGCATGATTGAGCCTAGAGAACTATCACTGAGTGACACGTTTTATATGATGTCACGGAAAAAAATAGAGTTTCCGAGGGAAATGGATGTAACACCATTAAATCAAAAGTATGGATGGTTTGCCTATAAAATCCGTCTTCCTTTTCTATTGGCGGAGCCGTTAATAGAGTGGTTTCGGCAATTTGGATATGACTTGAAACCGCCGTATTATTATTTGGATATAGTCGCCCCTTCAGTTTTTGGAAGAAAAGGCGAAGCGATGTTAATCGGAACAGGAAAATGTAGAATCCAAATATCTTTTCGTGACTTTCAACTGCAAAAGTACAGCCTAGTTCATATTCAACCGGATTATACGAGTCGGGAATATCCGCTGTCGAGTTCTTATGTTGACATTATATTGCATAAAAAGGGTTTTCATACTTTTTATATTAAAAAACATGAAGGAAAGATGTTACATCTATTTTATGATCCAAACGCGAACCCATGTTTTTCGGAACGATTGGAATCCGGGGTTGTGGCTGACCAGCGGACATTGGCGCTGTGTGAGGAAAAGAGCATCTTGAAATATACAACGGTTTCGGTAACAGATCCTCTTTTGTTTCCTTACTGGATCAAAGAAAAAAATCGGTTTGCCAGAGAGCTCAGTCAAGGGGGAGAATTTTTTCATCCATCTGTTGAGAAGCTTTTTATTCCTGGGGTTTGGGCGTTTGACTTTTCTGCTCAAGAGATGCGCGATTTAGCCCATCCCGATTGGCGCAAAGTTTTATTGGCGTATATGCAGCTTGAGCAAACAAAGTGTTGTTGGATTTCAAATGAACAATATCGTTTCCTAGAGTTTTTGTTGCAAGATGTAGGGGATAAAATGTTGCGGGCAAAACTAGCCTACTATGTAAAGACATATCGAAACAAGGTTCCAAAAATAGTAAAGGAATTTATTGATGGGAGGAGATCGTCGTGAAGACGGTATTTGGGATTGTCGAAAAAGAAAGAAAGCCAAATAAAAAATATGTGTTTGTTAAAGTTTTAGCGGAATATCGCGATCACCAGTTAATTGAGGTTCAGGAAGCACGATTGCATTATCCAAGTGAGGGGGAAGTGATATGGTCTCCTGCTCCTGAAGACATTCACGCAGGGAAAGTGGGATTTTATACAATCGAAGAAAGAAATGAGGAAGACTACGCAGGAAGACTTGTATATTCAAAGTTTATCGTAAGAAAAGAATTGGAGAATTTAAAATATTATGAGGTATTTCCGATACCGTTTTCACTTGCGCAAAATCATGACATTGTTTATTTGATTCAGAACGGGTTTGATGCCCCGCAGCAGTTTAGTTCAGAAATTTTACTCTTAACGAACGATGATTATTTAGTTGGACCTTACCGTGTCAAACAGACAAAAGAACAAAAATGGGTGATTGATTCGTCCGGCGATAAGTTGCTCGAAATACGAAAAAAAGGGATGCATCTCGTTAAATATAATGATAAGAACGTCGGGATCGAACGATACTTTGTATCGGCGATGCTAGCGAGCCCTGTCGAAGATTATCTCGATTGTGCCACTAACGATCGGATTATGCGTTATGCTTTAAAAACGTTGAAAGACCAGCAACAGGTTCAGGAAATTTCACGAAAAGTCATCAGTCAGCTATCTGAATTGGTTAGCGATCTCCCTCCGCAAGTTCGTTATGAGCGCATTATGCGAGCCATTGAGTTGTTGGCTAAATATCAAATAACAAAGGAAGATATTGGTCAATTTGAGGAAGAATTATTACAGTACCCAGCGATTCAAAGGAAAATAGAGGATAAATTAGAGGAAAGGTTTGCTGCGGAGAAAGCAAGAATCGAAGATGAGCATCGAAAAGTATTGAACGAAACAGAACAGCTGCGTAGAAAAAAAGAGCATTTGCTCGTTGAGATGGAAGAGATCGAAAGACAGATAAAGGAAACGGAAGAAAGATTAAAAAAAGCCGATGAAGCATTGGAGTTAAAGATCAAGGAAATGAAAGATAACATTTTCCGGACTTTGGCTGATTTACTCCCTTTCGCAAATTTAGGGTTAAATGTCTCCACGCATAACGAATCAAACGATCGAAATCATTCGCAATGGGTGGTGAAGGATGTTGATGAAACAACAGTTTATTATGAAGATATAAATCATTTAATGACATCCATTGCAGAAAACCTATGCATGATTGGCATGCAGGAGAATAAAGCATGGTTGACAGCGAAAACGATCATCGGAGCGATTTTGTTTCGTAAACCAGTCGTGGTCAAAGGAGAATTTAGTTTTGAACTGTCACAGGCAATCGGCTGGGCGGTTGCAGGAAACGATCATCTAACGGTTTTTCCAGATATAAAGAATTTTACTAATAAAACGTTGATCAATTGCTTTTCTCGTTATACACGGCCTGACTGTGTAAAGTCTCTTCATTTATGCCAAATTGAAAATTCGCCCGCTGAATTGTATTTACAATCGTTTCTCGACTATTGGCGCGTGTCTATTGATGAGTCGTTGCCAGAATTGATTTTGATAAGCATAAAAGAAGAAAGTGAGTTGACCGATTCGTTTATTCAAAAGCTATCGTTTTCGCCTGTGATCAGCGCAGACGAAATGACGACAACTCCTGATATTCTCTCATTAAGAAAGACACATCGCTTAGTCTTCGGCTCCATCCCTGCACATTTACTTGTAGAAGGTAAAATATTAAAGGAGAAATCCAGTGAGTTCAACAATTTTTTGGAAATTGTGCAAGAAGTCATGTCGTTTACGAAACAAAAAGAAGCATTTAAAAAATGGTTTCGGTTATTAGAGGATGAACGGCTCGAGGAAGAAGCTGTGTCTGTATGGGTCGTCAAGGTGCTACTGCAGCCGTATGTTGCCCGTGAGCAGGCAAAGAAGATCTTAGAAGAGTTTGACAGCGAGAATATTTTGATTTAGTAAGGGGGTGGAGCTCGAGAGATGTTGACAGATGCATGGAAGAATACAATTATACAATTTAGACAAATAAAACGTCATGTCCTTTCTTTGGTGCACTTTTATGCATTCGAGGACTATAAAATGAACCCGGTGCATTTTCAGCGGCTTATCCCGCCTTTGCAAAGATTGCTAAAGGGGCGCTTTTTTGAAGATCTTCGAAACGTTATGAAAGAAGAAGATCAAACCGAAGCACAGTCATTGCTCGAACTGTTATCTGGTTTGGGGGAAATATTGAAGCTTGCCAATGGATATTATTTGCCGTTGCCCCCGCGCTGTGTCGAACTTCCCGTGTCTAAAAGCTTGGTTGTGCTTAGCAACCCTGAAGGAAAGAGCGACAAGTATTACGGGTGCGGCAGCGGTTATATGGAAGAGGGCAGTCATGTTCCAACGTTGATGATTGACGAATGGATGCCTTCACCGACTGTAAATGAATTTATCGAAACGCTCAAATTGCAGAACCCAGTAAAACTAAACGATGAACCAACAGAACTATTTTTGCCTCAAAAACGGCGCAAATGGTACCCATTTCAAATGAATCTTGCATCAAAGTCTGATTGTTATATTGCTAGGTATGCATTAAAAAACAGTCAACCGCTCTACTTTTGGGTTGAGAACATGGGAAGGGGTGATGCGCGTTATTACAAGATACCCGAATATTATTTAGAAACGGCCAAGTATGCCTTAGAGTATAAGGCTCAGGTGAAAACAACGATAAAGTGTGCAAAAATTCGTGAGGATGTTATTTATGTCCGTCTTTTTAAAAAGTTTCCTGTGTTTGAACAAAAGATGGCGATGCTTTTTTGTTTCCCGCTTTCCTTTATCAAACCGATTGAGTGGATTGTGCCTTTGTGGCATTATTCAGATTTTATTTGGGTTTTGCGGCGCTTGGGGATTGATGAGGATTCAATACGATGGGAAGGAGTCGAAATGGGATGATGGAATTTACCATTAACTCCGTTTCTGCACGGCTGCATCAAAAATTGCGCGAATATATTGAAGCGCAATATCCAATCAGCCATCCCTCTTTGCTGTTAGAGCGCAGAGAGTTATTGGATTCACCGGGGGTCATTTCGAAGGAGCCGTATATTGAGGCCACTCCTGTTTATGAGCTGGGGCCTGCCTATGAGCAGATGAATTTGCCTGCTCATTGCAAAGAAGCAATGACTTATTTTTCGGAGTTGTCTCCTAGTGTAGGAATTTATAAGAGGCCGTACGTCCATCAGCAGGAGGCGCTTGAATCATTTTTAGTGGATGGACATGATTTAGTTGTAGCGACTGGAACCGGCTCAGGTAAAACGGAATCATTCTTACATCCCATTTTAAACTCATTAATTGATGAAGGATTTAATAGAAGGGAACAGTTTCAAACACATGCGGTTCGGGCGTTAATACTATATCCGATGAATGCGCTAGTCAGCGATCAAATCACAAGATTGCGCCAGCTTTTTGGTGATGAGAGAGTGTCCAAGTACTTTCGGGATCATTTCGGTCGTCATCCATTATTTGGTATGTACACATCAAGAACACCTTACCCGGGAGAGCGGACAAAGGAAAAAGACGACTATCAGTTGAAGGAGATTATTGACTATTATTTGGATATTGAAAAGAATCGGCCGCAGCTGGCGCTGGAAATGAAAAAAAGAGGGAAATGGATAGCGAAAAATTTAACAAACTTCCGTTCAGGCAAAAGAGGCGACTGGAAATCTCGATATTTGACCTCTCCTGACGACCGGGAATTGTTTACTAGACACGAGATGCAAACGACTCCCCCGGATATTTTGGTAACGAACTATTCCATGCTGGAGTATATGTTGATGCGCCCGATTGAGCGGCCAATTTGGGAGAAAACAAGACAATGGCTTGCAGAAGATGAAGCGAACACATTGATTCTAGTGCTTGATGAGGCGCATATGTACCGAGGAACGAGCGGTGCAGAGGTGGCTCTACTCATTAGAAGGCTGCAGGCAAGATTAGGAATTACACGCGATCGATTGCGCTGCATTCTAACGAGTGCAAGTTTGGGCGCGGAGGATGATGATTCGGCGGCTATTGAATTTGCTGAACAATTAACGGGTAAACTGAAAAAACGTTCGTTTAAGTTGATCAAAGGAGTGAAAGAAAAAAGAAAGCCCGGAAGAATTGGCACGACAGAAGAGGCCTATGCATTCGCCTTGCTAGACAGCGAGCAGTTTACCAATCGCATTCATCAGTACGATACATTGCGGTCGAATCTCCAGGCTGTAGCAAAGCGGCTTGGATGGGGAGATGTCCCACATAATTTAGATGAGCTGCCGTCGTATCTATATAAAAGTTTAGACGGATTTGGACCGCTCGAATTAATTATTGAACAAATAAGCGGAAATGCTAAAAAGTTCAGCGATATTGCCAAGTTGGTATTTCCAAGTGTCGATATGAAAATGGCCCAAAAAGCGACAAGCCATTTATTAATGTTGGCCAATGCAGCTAAAAATAATGAGCGAGTGTTATTGCCGGTAAGGATCCATTTATTCTTTAAAGGTGTATCAGGTATTTATGTCTGCACCAATTCGAAATGTGAGGAAAAAAGAGTAAAAGGAAACGATTCGATTTTAGGAAAAATGTATGATTCTCCGAAATTACAATGTACTTGCAGCAAGGAAGCAAGGGTCTACGAATTGCTTACCCATCGAAAATGTGGAACTGCATTTATTCGAGGGTATATATCGAAAAAGGACGGTAACTACTTATGGGCTGAAAAAGGGAAAGGCATTGTTGGCGAGGAGTTGACAGAGATTCATTTGCTGGTTGAACCGCCCCATGAAAAAATACAAAAAGGAGAACGATCGGTGCGTCCTGTATGGCTCGATATCAGGACGGGATATTTAATGAAGTCGCCGCCGGAAGATCCTGAAGGTTATCTAAAATTGTATTTGCCTCATGATGAGGCAAATAAGAACAAAAAGAAAAAGCAAACAATTACATTCCAACAATGTCCGTGCTGTATGAGAAAAGTGCAGGGAACGATTACGGACTTAAAAACAAAAGGTGAGCAGCCTTTTGCTAATTTAGTTCGCGAGCAATTTTTATTGCAACCTCCGGTAAAGCTGAATAAACAATTGCCTAATGAGGGACGGAAAGTGCTGCTGTTTTCTGACGGACGCCAAAAGGCTGCACGTCTTGCCAGGGATATTCCCCATGAAGTAGAGCTTGACTCTTTTAGACAGTCCATTTTATTGGCGGCTCAAAAATTAATTGATCAAGATATTGAACCGAAACTGAGCGGCGCTTTATATTGTTCGTTGCTGCAAGTGCTTGATGAGCATAAATTATACTTTTTTGAAGGACAGGATCGAAAATCGTTGGCCTATCATGTTCAAATTTTACATGAGGATTTTGATGGCGACTATGAGGAGCTGATTGAAAACGGCGACATTGAACTGCTGCCTCGTTTCAAAACAGAACTTCTTCGCCAGCTTTGCCATCCACTCTACTCGGTTTATACAACGGCCACAGGCTACGTAGAGCCTGTTAAAAGAGAAATGGCAAGAGTAGAAAGAAAGCTAAAAGAGATATTGTCGAAGGAAGACATTTATGTACTGACTATGCTGTTCATTCAAGAAATGCTGGATAGAGTGGCCATAGATTCAACCATTCATTTCTATGAGAGGCTGAAGATTAGAGGGTTCGGGGGCGATGATTGGGGAGTTGAGAAAGGTTATATACCGAAAAACTTAGAGAATATCATTCATCTTTATGTTCAAAGTGAGGAGCATAAGAAGGAAATTGTCGATGCATTGTTTAAATTGTGTACAGAATCGGAAGGGAGATATTATTTATCCCCTAGAAAATTAAAACTGATTCCTGGCATTTATACAACTTGGTATAAATGCAATGATTGCAAAGAAATGAATATCGTTGCAGCAAAAAACAAATGTGTGAATTGTTTATCGGAAAATATCGAGATATTAGACGTGAACAGTAAACGGTTGGATTCAGAAAAAGGATTTTGGCGTTCACCTATACAAAAAATATTGACAAACCATGAGAAAATTTCGAACATCACCGTTGAAGAGCATACCGCTCAACTGTCGCAAAAGGATGCGAAAATAGCGATCGCAACAACAGAAGAGTACGAATTGCGGTTCCAAGATATCATATTAGATGTTTTAGAAGGACCTGTCGATATTTTAAGCTGTACAACCACAATGGAAGTCGGCGTCGACATCGGTTCACTGACTGCCGTTGGACTACGAAATGTTCCGCCACAACGGGAGAACTACCAGCAGCGTGCGGGACGTGCTGGACGGAGGGGAACGGCTTTATCGACCGTAGTTACTTATGCCCAGGGAGGGCCGCACGATTATTATTATTTTCAACAGCCTGAAAAAATGATCAGCGGTTCGGCTCGCAAACCCATTGTTTATATTGATAATAAAAAAATCACCAAAAGGCATTTGAACGCATTTCTCATTCAAACGTATTTTCATGAAAACGTTTCTACAAGTGCCGTTGCGTTAAGCATTCTCAGCAGTTCGTTAGGTGATACAAAATCATTTTTTGAAGGTACTCCGCCTTTTAATTATGAGCAGTTTAAAAAATGGCTGAATGACAATATCGCCTGTCGTTTTCGCGACTATCCGGTGATTTTTGACTTGATTCCGGATGAGGTTGTTTCGACAGAAGGAATATTAGGCGGGGATATGGTAGAGCGAAAATGGTATATTGTTAAGGAAGCATGTAATGAGCTAGTAAGCGAGTTGGAACGGAATTATGAGAAAGTCAAACATACAATACAAACCATCGATGGTGACGATATAGCGGAAGTAAATCCGAACGATAAATTTCTCGATTTTTTGTTCAATCACGGCTTGCTTCCAACCTATGCATTTCCACAAGATTTATGCAGTTTTTACATCGAAGGGAAGGATGAAAGAACGGGGAGAATAATCGTTAAACAACGACCGCAATTGGAGATAAACAGAGCGTTGAGCGAGTATGCGCCAGGAAGACAAATTGTTGTTGATAAGAAAACATATCGAATAGGGGGAATTTATGTACCTAATCCACACGATCCGTTAAAACCGGCTAAAGATG
>NZ_BCQG01000030.1 GCF_001544315.1 Geobacillus jurassicus NBRC 107829 | reverse complement strand
CCACGTGCGCTTTCGTATTGATAAACGGCTCCCAAACGATTAAAATAAAAGCCGTGGCATAACGGTGTTGCATTAAATTGCTGAGTACCGGAAAGGAAAACGAAAAAAAGGCGACGACAAGCGGGTGGCGCAGATGGAGATGGGTCGTGCTGAACTGCGACAAATACGCCCGTTTGCGCCGCGCCGATGGAACGAGTTTCACGAAGCGCCCCCTTTCTTCTTCCCGCATTTGCTTTGTTTTTAGTATAGGAAGTTTTTAGTATAGGAAAAAAGAAGCGGCGGCTATGCAGGCGTTTCAGAAAAAAGCCAATCCCTCATTGCGGCAAAAAAATAAAAAACTATTGACTTCTCTTTGATGTTCATATAAAATGAGAATTGTCGCAAGGGGAATTAAGAAGATGTCGGGAAGTAGCTCAGCTTGGTAGAGCACACGGTTCGGGTCCGTGAGGTCGCAGGTTCAAATCCTGTCTTCCCGACCATATGGGGCCTTAGCTCAGCTGGGAGAGCGCCTGCCCCGCACGCAGGAGGTCATCGGTTCGAATCCGATAGGCTCCATTTTTCTGCGGAGGAGTACCCAAGTCCGGCTGAAGGGGTCGGTTTCGAAAACCGATAGGGGTGTCACAGCCCGCGGGGGTTCGAATCCCTCCTCCTCCGCCATCGTACATATGAATGGAATGCCAACCTGCCGATTGTCGGCAGGTTTTTTGTTTTTTTTTTTTTTTTTTGCAAGCTGTATGGCAGGCATTTTTTAGGCAGATGATTTGCCTGTTTTTGGTTGGATCGGGTACGATGAAAGAGAAAAGAGCGGTTGAGCCGCATTTCTTCCGGCAACAGCCGGATTGCGCGAAATGAGGAGGAGTGGTTATGACGATTCAACGCCGCATTCGCCGCATCAAAACGGTGCAAATCACGACGAACAGCCCGATTCACCGCAGCGGTCCGGTGCTTGAACCAGGAAACTGGCAAGAGTACGATCCGTTTTTGTTGTTGATGGAAGATATTTTTGAGCGGGGAACATTTGACGTCCATCCGCACCGGGGCATTGAGACGGTGACGTATGTGATCAGCGGCGAGCTCGAACATTTCGACAGCAAAGCCGGTCACGGCACGCTCGGCACCGGGGATGTGCAATGGATGACGGCCGGCCGCGGCGTCGTCCATAAAGAAGATCCAGCGCCCGGTTCGACCGTTCACAGCTTGCAACTTTGGGTGAACCTGCCGAGCACGCATAAGCTGACTGAACCGCGCTACCAAAACTTACGCGCCAAAGACATGCCGGTGCGCAAAGAAGAAGGGGCGACGATTCGCGTCTTTTCCGGTTCGTCAAAAGGGGTGCAAGCGCCGACGAAAAACATTGTTCCCGTGACGATGGTGGAAATGGTTGTCGAACCAGGAGCGACGGTCGTGCAAGATTTGCCGGGTCATTATAACGGTTTCTTGTACATTCTGGAAGGCAGCGGCACGTTCGGCGCTGATCAGACGGAAGGAAAAGCCGGGCAAGCGCTGTTTTTCAGCCGCCACAACCGTGGGGAGGATACAGAGCTGCAAGTGACCGCCCGTGAAAAGCTGCGTCTTCTCCTTTACGCCGGCGAGCCGGTGAACGAGCCGGTCGTTGCTTACGGCCCGTTCGTGATGAACACGCCGGAGCAAATCCGCGAAGCGATTCGCGACTATCAGGAAGGGCGGTTTGGGCAATAATCAGGTTGATCTCCCTTCCCGCTTATCTGCGGTGGAAGCGGACGTTTTCTTGCCCGGAGGGGATAAAAAGAGCCGATCGTTTTTCGGCTCTTTCTTTTTTTGTTATCATGTTTATGGAGAATGAGCCGAATTTTTTGGCATAGGAGGCATTAGAATGAATCAAGTGGTTGAAACGATTTTACAGCACCGTTCGATCCGCCGTTTTGAAGACCGGCCGCTCACCGAGGAACAAATCCGTACGATCGTCCAATGCGCTCAAGCGGCGTCCACCTCAAGCTTTGTCCAAGCGTATTCGATCATCGGCGTGAAAGATCCAGAGAAAAAACGGAAACTCGCTGAACTGGCCGGGAATCAATCATATGTCGAGCAGAATGGTCATTTCTTTGTCTTTTGCGCCGATTTTCACCGCCATGAGTTGATTGGCGAACTGGAAGGGAAAAACGTACTGCCGTCGCTCGAGAGCACGGAAAAATTTATGGTTGCGCTCATCGACACGGCGCTTGCGGCGCAAAACGCGGCCATTGCCGCGGAGTCGATGGGGCTTGGCATTTGCTATATCGGCGGTCTGCGCAACCATTTGCCAGAAGTATGTGCGCTTTTGAACGTCCCGAAACGGGTTATTCCACTTTTTGGGCTTGCCGTCGGCTATCCGGCCCAAGAACCGGACAAAAAGCCGCGCCTGCCGTTTGAACACGTCTACCACGAGGACGAATACAACCAAGACCGCGAGCGATTCATTGAACAGCTGCAGCGCTACAACGCAACGGTGTCTACCTATTATGAGCAGCGGACAAACGGCCGTCGCCGTGACACATGGACCGGGCAAATGGCTGAAATGCTCAGCCGCCAAGTCCGGATGTACATGAAAGAGTTTGTGGAAGGGAAAGGGTTCAATTTACGGTAGCCTCGCTGCAGGTGGAAGCTGGGTTTTTCTATCCCCAGCTCCCATTCCCGAAGTCCAGGAGGTTCGTAAGAAAGGAGAGAACGAGAGTGGGCAAAATCCGGCAACTGGCGCAATGGATCAAAGAGGCGAACGTGATCGCCGTCCTGACCGGGGCCGGGATGAGCACGGAATCCGGCATTCCTGATTTTCGCAGCGAAAACGGCCTCTACGCCCAAGAGGACAATGTCGAATATTATTTGTCAGAGCATTATTACAAAAAAGATCCGGTTGATTTTTGGCGCCGGTTCAAGCGGATGTTTTCGTTAAAGCTGATGGGCGGATTTGCCCCGAACGACGGGCATCGATTTCTCCGCTGGCTTGAAGATATCGGCAAAACGGTGACGATTTTGACGCAAAATATCGACGGCCTGCATGCGAAAGCGGGAAGCACGAATGTCATTGAACTGCACGGCACGCTGCAGACGGCGACGTGTCCGTCATGCGGCAACAAGTTCGATCTGTCGTTTATCAATCGCCACGAGGTGCCGCGCTGCGAAAAGTGTGAGACGATTTTGAAGCCGGATGTCGTCCTGTTCGGCGGGCTCGTGCCGCGCATCGAGGAAGCGTTTGCGGCAGCGGCGGAAAGCGACTTGCTTTTGGCGATGGGAACGAGCCTGGAAGTGGCGCCTGTAAACCAAATCCCGTTTTATGTCGCTGCCGAGTCGCCGGCAACGCGGAAAGTGTTGATCAACAAAACAGCAACGAGGATGGATGGGATGTTTGATCTTGTCATTTATGGTGGAATCGGGGAAACAGTCGCCAGCGTGTGCAAGCAAATGCAGGAAGAATAGATCTATAGATTTCCATTCCAACGGGAGAACGCATGTGGCGTTTCCCCGTTGGACAAAAACAGAAAAAAGGTATTGTACTTTTCAGAACATTCGGATATAATGAAAGTGACATACCAACCGGTTGGTATTTATAGAAGTGGGGTTTTCAGGCGCAACAAAAAATGGAGGGGACAATCATGTATTTGCGATTAACAGATGAACAACGCATGGTGCAAAAGGCGATTCGCAAGTTTGTCGAAAAAGAGTTGATGCCGCTCGAAAATGAAGTGTTGCGCAACGAGCGGGAAGGGAAGCCTGGGCTTTCGCCCGAAAAGTTAAAAGAGCTGCAGCTCAAAGCGAAAGAAGCGGGTTTTTGGGGGATCAACACGCCGGAAGAATATGGCGGAGCCAATTTAGGACATGTCATGCAGGCCATTGTGTTGATGGAAGTCTCGAAAACGCTCGTTCCGTTCCAGTTCGGCGGGTCGGCGGACAACATTTTGTATTACGCCAACGAGGAGCAAAAGAAAAAATATTTGATCCCGACGATCAACGGCGAGAAAAAATCGTGCTTTGCCATGACTGAGCCAGGCGCGGGGTCTGATACGCGCAACATTAAAATGACGGCGGTGAAAGATGGAAATGAGTGGGTGTTAAACGGGGAGAAAACGTTTATCACTGGAGGCAATGACGCTGATTTTGTCATGGTCATCGCCGTTACCGATAAAGAACGGCATCAGGCGACAAATGGACGCGAAGGAGTGACATGTTTTATTGTCGACCGCGAGATGGGCTGGCGTTCGGAGCCGATACATACGATGGGGCCATCAACACCGGCCAGCTTGATTTTCGAAAATGTGCGCGTGCCGGAAGAAAACATTTTAGGCGAGTTGCACCACGGCTATCAACTTGGGCTTGAGTGGATCGGCTATGCCCGTTGGGTTGTCGGCGCCCGGGCGGTCGGAGCGGCGGAACGGTTGCTGCAAATGGCGATCGACTACGCGAAAGAGCGCGTTACGTTCGGCAAGCCGATCGCCGAGCGGCAAGCGATCCAATGGATGATCGCCGATTCGGCGGTGGAAATTGAAGCGGCGAAATGGCTTGTTTTGAACGCGGCGTTTACGCTTGACCAAGGGGAAGACAACCGCCATTTGGCGTCGATGGCGAAGCTGTTTGGCGCGAACATGGGCAACCGCGTCGTCGACCGGGTGATGCAAATTCACGGCGGAATGGGCTATACGAAAGAAATGCCGATCGAACGCTGGTACCGTGAAGCGAGATTGTGGCGCATTTACGACGGCACCGATGAAATCCAGCGTCTCATTATCGCCCGCAACTTAATTAAAGGACACGTCAAGCTTGGGCAGTTTCTCTAAAAAATGAAAGCGCTATCGAAGGGGAGGAGAAAATCATGAGCCAACGATTTGCCGGAAGAGTGGCGTTTGTGACTGGAGGAAGCCGCGGCATCGGCAAGGCGATTGTCACCCGCTTTGCCGAAGAAGGGGCGAAAGTAGCGTTCATTGATGTAAACGAAGAAGCGCTTGAAGCGACGGCTGCCGAGCTGCGGGAAAAAGGGTATGACGTTTACGCCAAGGTGGCGAGCGTCACCGACCGCGAACAAGTGGAAACGACGATCCGAGAAGTGGTCGATCGGTTCGGCTCGCTCGATATTCTCGTCAACAACGCCGGCGTCATCCGCGACAACCTGCTGTTTAAAATGACGGACGACGACTGGCAAACGGTGATGGACATCCATTTGAAAGGGGCGTTTTACTGCGCCCGCGCCGCGCAAAAATATATGGTCGAAAAACGGTACGGGCGCATCATCAACATTTCGTCGACGTCCGCGCTCGGCAACCGCGGCCAGGCAAACTACTCGGCGGCGAAAGCCGGCATTCAAGGATTTACGAAAACGCTGGCGATTGAGCTTGGCAAATTTGGCATCACGACGAATGCCGTCGCTCCCGGGTTTATTGAAACTGATATGACAAAAGCGACTGCCGAGCGGCTTGGCATTTCGTTTGAACAGCTCATCCAGGCGAGCGTCGCCAACATCCCGGTCGGGCGCAGCGGCCGTCCGGAAGATATCGCCCATGCGGTGGCGTTTTTCGCCGACGAGCGGTCGTCGTTTGTCAACGGCCAAGTGCTGTACGTTGCCGGCGGCCCGAAATGTTGAACACAAGGGGGACCGAACATGTATCAAAACGACATCGGAAAACGGTCGGCGAAAGTGAAAAACGTCGTCGAGCGCGGAGCGGTGAAAAAGTTCGCTGAAGCGGTCGGCGACCCGAATCCGATTTATTGGGATGAGGAAACGGGGAAACGGTCGCGCTACGGGCGCAACATTGCGCCGCCGACGTTTCCGCGCGTTTTTGACTACGGCGTCATTGAAGGGCTGACATTGCCGTCCAAAGGGCTCATCCATGGCGAGCAGCGCTTCCATTATGAGCGCCCGCTGTTTGTCGGTGAAGAGCTGTATTGTTATGCGGAAGTGAAAGATTATTATGAAAAACAAAGCAGCATGGGCTTGCTTGGCTTTTTAGTGATCGCGAACAACGGCGAAGACGCCGATGGGAATCTCATTTTCACCTCGACCTCGACGATCATTATTAACGAGGCGGTTAGAAAGGCGATGAGCGTATGACAACGATCCGTGAATGGCAAGTGGGGCAGTCGCTTCCCGACGTGACGCTCGCACCGGTGTCCCGGCTTGATTTAATCAAATATGCCGGGGCATCAGGCGACTACAACCCGATCCATACGATCGATGAAGAGGCGAAAAAAGCCGGCCTGCCCGGCATTATCGCCCACGGCATGTGGACGATGGGAAACCTCGCCAAACTGTTTACACCGTATTACGAAGAAGGGTTTGTCCAAGATTATTTCGTCCGCTTCCAGTCGATGGTGTTTTTAAACGATGTCATCACGTTAAAAGCAACGGTGAAAGAAAAAGACGACAAGGCGATTCGCTTTGCCGTCGCTGCCGTCAACCAGCATGGCAAAGAAGTCGTCAAAGGAGAAGCCGTGTTTTTGCTGTATGAGTGAAGCGAGCCCGGTAGCAGCGGGAACGCACGGTTGCCGGGTTTCACAGACAAAGGGGATGAGAGGAGTCAGGGTCAACTACCCACCATTTAAAGCCTAAAGGCTTTTGAAGAGGGGGCTTGCAACTGTCCGGAAGTGCAAGCGACTGACGTCTCCTTCCTTCACTTGGCGTTGCTTGAGGCAGGTTGACGGCTGCCCAACGATACAGGTAGACTCGCATCGTTCCCGAATCGCTCGGCACGTCTGTTGGCAGTACTTGACTTCCACACACAACAGACGGGTCTACGTTCGATGTTTTACGGGTGCAACGTTTCCTGCAACCAACTCCCTACATCGGGTAGTAACGCATGGAGTGCCTTGATTCAACGGTTTTCTCCATATTCTTATTCTATCACAAAAAGAAAGGAGGAAGGGCGATTCCTCCCCCACTGACTCCGTTCCGTCGTTGAAGTGGGGGCTCCTCGCCTGAAAATGATGAAACGGGACGCTGTCATTGTGTCGGCCGTGCGAACGGCCATCGCCCGTCAAGGGGGCGCTTTGGCGACGCTGCCGGCGCACATTTACGGTGCGGAAGTGATCAAAGAAGCGATGCGGCGGGCAAACATTGGCCCAGAGCTTGTTGATGATGTCATTATAGGCAACGTCTTAAGCGGGGGCGGCAATATCGCCCGGCTGACCGCGCTGCAAACTGGCTTGTCGCTTGAACTAACGGGGCTGACGGTCGACCGCCAGTGCGGATCGGGCATTAATGCCGTGAACTTAGCCGCGCAAGCCATTTGGGCCGGTGACGGGGATGTGTATATCGCCGGCGGAGTGGAAAGCATGAGCCGCGCTCCATATTTAATGGACCGCCCGGAAAAACCGTACAGCTCGACGCCGCCAAGCTTCCGCAAGTCGCAGCTGTCGCCGAAAGAAATCGGCGATCCGCCGATGGGCATCACGGCGGAAAACTTGGCCAAAAAGTACGGCATCAGCCGCGAAGAACAAGACGCGTTCGCTTTGCGCAGCCAGCAGCGCATGGCGCGTGCTATGCAAGAAGGGCGGTTTGAGGAGCAAATCGTACCGATCACCGTTCCGGTGAAAAAAGGCGAGCCGTTCGTCTTCGATACGGACGAACATCCACGCCCGAACACGACGATGGAAGCACTTGCGAAGCTGCCGCCGGCGTTTTTGGAAGGAGGAACGGTGACAGCGGGGAACAGTTCGGGATTGAACGATGGGGCGTCGGCGCTTGTCATTATGTCGCGGGAAAAAGCAGAGGAGCTCGGTTTGAAGCCGCTTGCCGTCATCCGCGCTCATGCCGTCGCCGGTGTTGATCCGAACATTATGGGCATCGGCCCGGTGCCGGCGACGAGAAAAGTGCTAAAAAAGGCAGGGCTTGCGCTTGACGATATGGACATCATCGAAATCAACGAAGCGTTTGCCGCGCAAGTGATCGCTTGTGACCGCGAGCTTGAGATGGATCCGGAAAAAGTGAACGTCAACGGCGGCGCCATTGCCCACGGCCATCCGCTCGGCGCGACGGGAGCGATTTTGATCACGAAAGCGGTGTATGAACTGAAGCGCCGCGGCGGAAAATATGCGCTCATTACCGCATGCATCGGCGGCGGCCAAGGGATCGCCACGATTATCGAACGGGAATAATGAACTGGAGCCAGTTGACGATGAAAGAAAAATTGAGGGAAGCGGCCATTGAACTGTTTGAGCGCAAAGGATTCAAAGAAACGTCGGTGCAGGAAATCGTCGAAGCGGTCGGGGCAACGAAAGGAGCATTCTATTACTATTACAAAAGCAAAGAAGAGCTGCTCTGCGATATTTGTGTTTCCTATTTGGATGATTTGTTGCGGCAGCAAGAGCACATTATCCAAGATGTAGGAGCAAGTTGCACGGATAAACTGCGCGCCATCGTCTATATGGTCATCAGCAACATTCGCACGCGGAAGAAAAGCGCCCGCATTTTCTTCCGCGAAATGCGGCATTTGGCTGATGATCATTTGGCGGAAATTCGCGCAAAGCGGCGGGTGTTCCGCAAACGGTATGAACAGCTCATTGAAGACGGGATCGCTCGCGGCGAGTTCAAGCCGTCCCTAAATGCGGAAATGATCACGTTCGGCCTGCTTGGCATCACGAACTGGAGCTATTACTGGTTTCAGCCGGATGGGGGCGTTTCTGAAGAAGAGCTGACCGATATTTATGTCGATTTCATTTTAAACGGTATTCGGGCGCAGAGCGAGAAAACGGGAGCGGGTGTAGGAGGATCGCCTATTTCACTGAAATGATGGATCGGCTGTTTAGCTTATATAAGGCTGAGCGGCAGACAAGGGGGGATCGGGATGGAGTTGTTCATTCAGCAACTGTTAAACGGGCTGACTGTTGGAAGCGTTTACAGCCTCGTCGCGTTAGGCTTGACGCTCGTTTACGGCATTTTGCACATTCCAAACTTTGCTCACGGCGCGCTGTATATGATGGGCGGTTATGTCACGCTTACGGCCATGACGAAGCTTGGGCTGCCGTATGGGTTGGCCATTATTGTATCGATGGCGGCGGTCGGGCTGCTTGGCGTCTTGATGGAGCGGTTGGTGTTTTATCCGCTCCGCGACGCGCCGCCGCTTCATGACAAAATCGCGGCGATCGGCATTTTGCTGTTTTTGGAAGCGTTTGCCCAGTTCGTCTGGGGAGCGGACTATCAAACGATGCCGACACCATATGGAGACGTCGTCAATATTTTCGGTTTCACACTGACCATTCAACGCATCCTCATCATTGCATCCGCTGTGGTCATCATGGTGCTGTTGTACATCTTCTTGAAAAAGACGTTCATCGGCGCTTCGATCATCGCGATGGCGCAAAACCGCGAAGGAGCGAACTTAGTCGGCATCAATACGAATAAAGTCGCCATGTTGACGTTTCTTCTTTCCGGCAGTTTGGCGGCGCTCGCCGCATCGCTCGCTTCGCCGATCAACCTCGTGTTTCCCGGCATGGGCCATCTCGTCATCTTGAAAGCGTTTGTCATCATCATTCTCGGCGGCATGGGAAGCATCCCCGGCGCCATTGTCGGCGGCTATATTTTAGGATTTAGTGAAAGTTTAGGAGCGACGTACGTGTCGAACGACTACAAAGACATTATCGCCTTCGTGATTCTTGTCATCATTTTAACAGTCAAACCAAACGGACTGTTTGCCAAGGAGGGACGTTGATGGCCATTTTCGAAAAACGACGCCTATGGCTCGCGGTCCTCGCGGCGCTGGCACTCGCTTTTCCGCTGCTTGTCACCAACGGCTATTACTTGCACATGATGACGATCTCCTTTATCTGGATGATCGCGGTTTACGGATTGAACTTGTTTGCCGGCTATACTGGCTATTTATCGCTTGCCCACGCTGGATTTTTTGCGATCGGGGCCTATACGCTCGGTATTTTGACGGTGAAAGCCGGCGTGCCGTTTTGGCTCGCTTTCGTGTCGGCCTGTTTGTTGACAACGTTGATTGGCGCTTTGGTCGGCCTTGTCGCGTTGCGGACGAAAGAGCACTTTTTCGCCATTTATACGCTTTGTGTCGGCTACATTATTTATTTGGTCATTGACAAATGGGATGGCTTAACCGGCGGGGTGCGCGGCTTTATCGGCATTCCGGCGCCGGCTGACATCGGTCCGCTCTCGTTTCAAACGCCGGTCGCCCAATATTATTTGTTGTTGTTTTTCTTGGCTGCCGTCGTCTTCATCATGTATCGGCTTGTCTATTCGTTGACTGGGCGGACGTATATCGCCATTCGCAACAGCGAGGAGCTCGCCTTGACGCTTGGCATCTCTACGATGAAAAACAAGCTGGCCTCGTTTGTTCTGTCGGTCTTTTTCACGTCGCTCGCCGGGGCGTTGTATGCGTCGTTCATCCGCTTTCTTGGCCCGGATATCGCGTACGTCAGTGTGATGTTTGACTTTTTAACCTATTTGCTTGTCGGCGGAATCGGCACGCTTGCCGGCCCAGTCGTCGGAACGCTGCTCGTCACGTTTTTATCCCAGCAGTTGCAATTTTTGCAAGATTACCGGATGCTCATTTTCGGTCCGGTGCTGACGCTTTTGATCATCTTTTACCCGCATGGCATTGCGGGCGGCTTTATCCGTTTTAAAGCAAAGCGTGAAGAAGCGCGCCGCCTCAAGCTGGAAGCAAACCGGACCGTCGCTGAGCTGGCTGCCTCGCGCCAAGGGCGGAGCGAACGGCATGTAAAGGAGGGATAACAATGTTTTTGCACGTCGAACGGTTGACGAAGCGGTTTGGCGGATTGTTGGCGGTCAACGATGTCACGTTTTCCGTTGAACAAGGGAAAATCAATGCCATCATCGGCCCCAATGGAGCCGGCAAGTCGACGTTTTTCAATTTGATTAGCGGCTTGTACCGGCCGACGTCCGGGACGATTACATTCAAAGGGCGCGATATTACCCGCCTGCCGGCGAACGAACGGGCAAAGCTCGGCATTGCCCGCACGTTTCAGACAACCCACTTGTTTGAACAGGCGACGGTGATCGATAACGTCATCATCGGCCATCGGCTTCGCACTTCATCCAACTTGTTTGATGCCATTTTGCGCACGAAACGGCATCGCCGCGAGGAACAGGCGTGCAAAGAAAAGGCGATGGAAGTGCTCGAGTTTGTCGGGTTGACCGGCGTGGCGGATCGGATTGTGGCCAACTTGTCGCAGGAGCAGAAAAAGCGGGTGGCGTTTGCGCTCGCCTTAGCAACCGATCCCGAACTCGTTTTGCTTGACGAGCCGGCGGCCGGCATCAACCCGGATGAAACGGAAGGGCTTGAGGAATTGATCGTCAAAATGGTCAAGGGCGGCCTGACCGTTTGCCTGATTGAGCACAAAATGTCAATGATCATGAAAATCGCCGACCGCATTATGGTGTTAAACTACGGGGAAAAAATCGCTGAAGGAACGCCCGAGGAAGTGCGAAACAACGAGGCGGTCATTCAAGCGTATTTAGGAGGGAGCGCCATTGCTTGAGGTTGCGAACGTATCCGTCCGCTACGGGAGTTTTACGGCCATTCGCGATGTGACGTTTTCCGTCAAGCGAGGGGAGATCGCCGTGTTGCTGGGCGCCAACGGAGCGGGGAAAAGCACATTGTTTCGCACGATCAGCGGGTTGCATAAACCAGCACAAGGGGAAATCCGCCTCGATGGCGAGCGCATCGATTCGCTGCCGCCTGACCGCATCGTCCAACGCGGCGTTGTGCAATGCGCGGAAGGACGCAAACTGTTTCCACGCATGAGTGTATACGAAAACTTGTTGATGGGCGCTTACGTCCATCGAAAGGACAAAGAAGGCATCCGACGCTTGATCGAACATGTATATGAGCTGTTTCCGATTTTGCGCGACAAGCGGAACGCGCCAGCCGGATCGTTAAGCGGCGGCCAGCAGCAAATGCTCGCCATCGGCCGCGCCTTAATGTCGCGCCCCACCGTGCTTTTGCTCGACGAGCCGTCGATTGGGCTCGCTCCGCTCATTGTCGAGCAAATGTTTGCGACGATCAAACAAATTCATGAAGAGGGGACAACGATTTTGCTCGCGGAACAAAACGCCCATGCGGCGCTGTCGATTGCTCATCGAGGCTATGTGTTTGAAAACGGAACGATCGTCGCCTCGGGAACGGCGGAGGAACTGCTCGCGAACGACGATGTCCGCAAGGCGTACATTGGGACATAAGAAGGTTGTTGTCAAACCTTGAAAGGGGGTGAGCAACGGGTGCATTGATTATTGTCTAAATATTTAGAATGATTAACCAACAACCAATAATAGGGGGGAGTATGAATGAAAAAAAGAAAATGGTCAATCGCCGCCATGATCGCGGCAGTCATGATGTTTATGCTGGCGGCGTGCAACAGTTCGCCAAGCAACAATAACGCCAGCGGCGGAAACAACAGCGGAGGAAGCGGCGGTGAAGCGGGTACGGTCAACATCGGCTACAGCGGCCCGTTAAGCGGCCCGGCTGCTTACTACGGCCAACGGACGTTAAACGGCTTGAAAATGGCGGCGGAGGAAATCAACAATAGCGGCGGCTTTGAAGTCAAAGGAAAGAAATACAAAATTAATATCGTTTCCCTTGATGATAAATATTTGCCAAACGAAACGGCGGCGAACGCCAAACGCCTTGTGCAAGAACATCATACACCGATCATTTTCACTCCGCACAGCGGCGGTGTCATGGCGCTGCAAGTGTTCAATCAAACGGACAATTTCATCATTGCGGCGTACACAAGCGAGCCGAAGATTACGCAAACGGGCAACAAGCTGACGGTGCGCATTCCGCCGCGCTATGACGGCTATATTCCGACCTTTACTGATTATGCCATGAAGCGTTTCGGCAAGAAACTGGCTGCTTTGCCAACGGCGACGCAATACGGGAAAGACTGGACAGAAAAGCTGTTGCCGTATTGGGAAAAGCAAGGCGGAAAAGTTGTCTACAAATCATCGATTGACTTTACGAAAGACACCGATTTCTTTACGATCGTCACAAACGCGTTGAAAGAAAAACCGGATGTGTTGTTTATCGGAGGAGCTTCGGAACCGACGGCGAAAGTGGCGAAACAAGCGCGCGAGCTTGGATTTAAAGGCGGCTTCATTATTATGGACCAAGCGAAGCTCGATGAGATGAAACGAGTAACCGGCTCTTATGACATGCTTGAAGGTTCGATCGGCGTCATGCCGCTTATCGAATCGGACGAACCGGCTGTTCCGGATTTTGTGAAAAACTACCGGGCGAAATTCAATGAAGATCCGGGTTCGGAAGCGGCTTACAACTATTTGGCGCTTTACGCTTTCGTCGAGGCGATGAAAGCCGCCGGCACGGTCGACGATCCGCAAGCCATCCGTGAACATATGAATGATGGATTGAAAAACATTCCGGAAGAAAAGAAAGTGTATAACGTTCCAAGCATAGGCGAGGATGGCGGCTTTGAATCGGAAATCGTCGTTGCCGCGGTGGAAAATGGAGAAATCGTGCCGATTGAGTTAAAACAATAATAAACCATGCAACTGACTGATAAGCATAGAGAGGCTGTCTGAAAAGGTCATCACACGACTTTTTCCAGACAGCCTTTTCCATTTTTTTGTTATGATATTTTCCGATCTGTTATGGACAATGTGGGTACACCTTTTAAGGTGTCTTTTACTGGGCAGACACGTTCAACGTGTTCAATCAAGGCTCGGACGTTTTTTGGATCGGAAGGAGAGTCAATATCAATATGGTAACGAATTTCTAAAAACCCAGGACGAACATCCGCTTTCTCCATAAAGCCATCGGGATCTAAATCCCCTTCTACGTGTACTTGAACTCCTTTCAGTTCTACTCCGTGATGGCTGGCAAACAGAGAGACCAGTACATTGATGCATCCCCCCAGGGCGGCTAGGATCAGCTCTACGGGATTCGGTCCCTGGTCGGTGCCTCCCAAGGCTGGGGGTTCGTCAATGATGACTTGTTTGCCGTTAATGTCAGCCACCGAGCGTACTCCTTCGCCAGACCATTTGACATCAGAGGAAAAGGTAAGCTTAGGCATGGGAAAAACCTCCTGACAAATAGGAATAGTGGATAAATTAAGAATAATACATAAATTCCTATTTGACAAGTAAGAATTTGAAGAAAACGGAGGTGACGGAAAGAAGAGTGGGTACGGTGATGATATGGTTGCCTGGTGGAACTATTCCGGGTTGGTAAATGCATATTGTGGACATTTTTAAATAATCAATAAAACAAATAGCAAAATTGCCAATAATACGATAAAATAAAACTGCTCTGCCACGTGATGAATCTGGTCACAATTGTGGCCGGCATTTGCTGGCATAACTTCGAGTCTGCAAAGACGGTGAAACGGTCGGCGCCCTCCGTTCTGGAAACCCGGCACTCCTATTAGGTGGGAAGAGAACCATGAGGACAATCGTATATTTGCTGTTGGCTTGCCATGTTGCTGTCATTTGCTACTGGATAAGCGACTGGACTGTGCTCACTACCCCAGTTGGCCTCGCCATATGGGCTGGCGGAATCATGGCCAGCCTTGTCGTTCTTCGCGTTGGCCGATTTATGTCAACAAAGCAGCGGACGATGCTCAAAACAATGACCGCAGCGTCGATCTTGCTTGCTGTTTGTTCGTTGCTCATTGAATGGGCCGTCCGTTCGATGCCATAGCCGTCGCTGAAGTCGGCACCGTCCTGTTAGATTCTTTGTCAGGTTAACGATGAGCCGCATCTTTAGCAACGATGCATTGGGGCAACCATTAACGGCTTTTATGAAGTGAATGGAACATCTCCGACGCCAAACGGCGGCCGACAGCGTACATAATCGGCGCCCCGATGGCCATAACGACAAACTCCCCAATGGCGGTCGTGAGCCATGTGAGCCAAAATGGAAAACCGAGCGCCAGTTTCAGCTCTAGGGCGATGATAGCCATGGTTACGGTAAATGACAACGTATTGACCGCCATGCGCATCCAAACGTTTTCGACATACCGCATGGCACCGATCGTAATCAGCATCGCCAACACCGACTGGCCGACACCGAATACGAGATCATACGCGACGATCGGCGAGAAAAACAAATTGGCGAAAAAGACGCCAAGCACGATGCCAATGGCGTATGTTTTACGGAACACGACCAAATGGTTTAACATTTCCGAGACGCGAAACTGAATGTTCGTAAAGCCAAACGGCTGAATAAGCATCGTCACGGCGATATATACAGCGGCAATCAAACCATTTGCTGCTATGGTCCGAATTTTCATAACGTCCTCTCCTCGCATTGATGATAATATGATTGTAGCACGACAAACGAGTGAACGAAAGGAAGTGAATCTCGTTGGCCTCGATGAATCAACAAGAAACAAGCAAGAGCCGATTGGTTTGGGAAGTCGGAAAAACAGCGCTTCTCCTCGGTCTAACGTCATTTGGCGGTCCGATCGCTCATCTCGGCTATTTTTACGAAGAGTACGTCAAACGAAAAAAATGGATGGACGAGAAAACGTATGCCGATTTGGTCGCTTTATGCCAATTCCTCCCTGGTCCGGCGAGCAGCCAAGTCGGCATCGGCATCGGATTCATGCGCGCTGGCGTTTGGGGGGCGTTTGCCGCTTGGCTTGGCTTTACATTGCCGTCGGCTGTCGCCCTCAGCGTAGTCGCCGTTTGGCTGCAACATGCTCCTTCGGGTGAAGCTGGTTGGATGAAAGGTTTGCTGTTGGCAGCTGTAGCGGTTGTAGCACAAGCCGTATGGGAGATGGCGCGTAAATTTGCCGCCGGTCGCCTGCAGGCGACGGTTGCCATCGCCGCGGCAGGTGCCGTGCTTCTTATGCCGGATGCATGGAGCCAAGTAGCCGTCATCGCCGCAGCGGGGGTCATTGGCGCTATTGGATGGCGAAAAAACGTCGCACCTTCTTCGTCTTCAGCAGGCATCCCGCCTTCCATTCGTCGTTCCACCGGTTTGACGCTGCTTTCATTGTTTGCCGTGTTGCTTGTTGCGCTGCCGCTCATTCGCACTTGGATCCATTCACCGCTTTTGGCGCTGTTTGACAGCTTTTACCGCGCTGGGGCGCTCGTGTTTGGCGGCGGTCATGTGGTGTTGCCGCTCTTGGAGGCGGAAGTGGTGCCGCAAAGGTGGGTAACCGCCAATCAGTTTTTAGCCGGCTACAGCGCCGCCCAAGCCGTCCCTGGGCCGCTGTTTACGTTTGCCGCGTATATTGGAATGGCGGCGTTGGGCTGGAAGGGAGCGCTAGTGGCTACCACATCCATTTTTCTTCCATCCTTTTTGCTCGTTCTTGGCGCGTTTCCGTTTTGGCACTGGCTTCGCCGCCATCCGCGCTTCCA
This sequence comes from Geobacillus jurassicus NBRC 107829, assembly GCF_001544315.1. GTDB lineage: Bacteria > Bacillota > Bacilli > Bacillales > Anoxybacillaceae > Geobacillus > Geobacillus jurassicus. The sequence goes on along the minus strand of NZ_BCQG01000030.1, from coordinate 27,132 downwards.
AGCGGCGCTTGCCGGCATTAACGCCGCTGTGGTTGGGATTTTGCTTGCGGCGCTGTACGATCCGATTTGGACGAAAGCCGTGAAAGGACCGGCTGATCTAGCGTTTGTCCTCGGCGCCTTCCTTCTCCTTGCCGTTTGGAAGTGGCCGGCCTGGGCGGTTGTTCTCGTTTCGTTCGCCGGGGGGCTTTGGCATTCTTTTGTTCAATGAATCCGATGGCCGACTACGGCAGAAAAGCTAGGAATAGAGCCTTCTCATCTGGTTTTTATTGGTTAATCAACATGCCTGGGTTTTTCGGCTGCTATGGCCAATATCTTGACAAGTTTTTTTGAACTGAATCATGATAAAGAGGAATGTTGGCGCCTTAGGGGGGAATGGGACGTGAAATGGTTATGGATGCTGCTGGCCTTGGCTGCCGGAATGGCTGTTTCCGTACAGGCCGGAGTCAACGGCGGCCTGGGCAAGCGGATCGGTGTGTTTGAAGGAGCGTTCGTTTCGTTTTTGATCGGGACGGTTGTCCTCTTTTTAGTGCAATTGTTTTTGGGCAATGGAGAATTCCTTGCCATGTTTTCCGTGCCGAAATGGCAACTGACCGGAGGTGTTCTTGGCGCCTTTTATGTATTTGTGATGGTGCTCATCGTCCCGAAAATCGGTGTTGCCAATTCATTGATGGCGGTGATTGCTGGTCAGCTTGTCATGAGTTCAATTGTTGACCATTTTGGCCTGTTCGGCGGACAGCGTATTCCATTTGACATGATGCGCCTAGCCGCCATGGGCTTTCTATTTTTGGCGCTTTGGCTCTTTTTTCGCAAATGAACAGGACTGGCCGAGTTGGTTTAGTTTTCCGTGATCCGCTCATACTAACAACAGCATGATCGACTTGAAAGGAAGCGGATCAAAGTGAAACAGGCATGGCGCATTTATGTGAACGATTTGAAACATCTCACGACCAACTGGGCCGCAGCCATATTGGCTCTCGGTCTGATCGTTCTTCCATCGCTTTACGCTTGGATCAATGTAGAGGCTTCGATTGACCCTTATGCCCATACAGATGATTTACCGATTGGGGTGGTGAACGAAGACCGCGGGGCGGAGTTGGCTGGGCGTTCGTTTCAGGCCGGTGACGAGATTGTGAGAGCGTTGCAACACAACCATCGGTTGGGCTGGCGATTTGTTTCGAAAGAAAAGGGAATGACAGGTGTGCGAAAAGGGGACTACTTCGCCACCATCGTCATCCCAGCAGATTTTTCGGCCCGATTGGCTACTGTCGTTCAAGATCGTCCGAAAAGGGCGACCATTTACTACTATGAAAACGACAAACGAAACGCCATCGCTCCCAAAATCACGGAGCGCGGAGCAAGTACGTTGTCAGCTCAAGTCAGCGATGAGTTTGTGAGGGTGGTCAATACCGCGTTGTTTTCCTTGTTCCACCAAGCGGGAGTGACGCTCGAACAGCAGCTTCCCACCATTCGCCGCGTTGAGGCGTTCGTGTTTCGTCTAGAAAACGAATTGCCAACGATTCAACGACAATTGGAAGCCCTAGATCGCGATGTAGGAGAGGCAAGATCGTTGGTTCGTACAGGCCGCGAGCTTCTGCCGGCTGCCAAAACAACGGTGCGGCGTGGTTTAGAATGGACAGGCCGCGTTGAGAAGTTGTTCATGCAAGTCAATGCTTCATCGCACTTATGGGAAAAGCCGGTGGAAATGGCGGTTCATGCGCTCCATTCCTTTCCCTTCTCCTTTGCAGGGCAGACGCCAGAGTCTCTTGATACACCGGAAAAGCAAGCGCGTTGGGCGACTCTCATCCAACAGGCTGCAACAGACGCGAGCCCATTGGTTCAGCAATTGCGCCGAACGTTGAGAACATGGGAGGGGACGATTGATTCCTCTTCGCTTCAACCTGTGCAGCGCACAGTCAGCCGTATCGAGCAGACGCTAGCGTCTATTCAAGAAACAGCGGCGCTAGTGAAACAACATCCAACAGGCGTCGAAGAGAAGATCACTCACCTGCGTGAACAAATGGCCTTATTGGACGCGCAGGCGCAGCAACTTGATCAAGCATATCGCCAACGGTTGTTGCCTCTGTTGCGTGCGAAATGGAATCAAACGGGGAAACAGGTACGCCAAGCGAAACAAACGCTTCTTCGCATGGATCAAGCGTTAAATGAGGTAGAGCAATGGTTGTCAAACACAGATCGTGATTTAGCGGCCGCGCAACAGGCGCTAAAGACCGCACAGGCTCAATATCCATTTCTTTCCCGCCAGGTTCGCGAGCTGGCCGCCTTCCTATCGAAAATCAAAAGAGAAACCAACATCGATGAACTTATTCGCTTGTTGAAACAAGATCCACAGGCGAAAGGTGCATTTTTGGCCCACCCGGTTGACGTGCAAACGTTCCGCCTTTTTCCGTTGCCGAACTATGGTTCGGGCATGAATCCATTTTACACGGTGCTGGCCATATGGGTAGGATGTTTGTTGCTTGTTTCCGTCTTGTCGACGGATCCTTCTTCGTTTTCGGAAGCGAATGAGCGGGAAAGATATGCCGGACGGCTGTTGACCTTTTGGACGCTGAATGCTTTGCAGGCGATGGTCGTGACAGCTGGAGCGGCTTTCATCTTGCCGAATATTTTCGTCCGTGAACCGGGATGGTTCATGACGTTCGGCCTTTTGTGCGGCTTTGTCTTTATGGCGGTGGTTTTTTCGCTTGTTTCCTTGTTCGGCAATGTGGGAAAAGCGATGGCGATTGTGTTGCTCGTCTTGCAAATTGCCGGAGCGGGGGGAACGTATCCCGTTGAGCTGATTCCTCCGTTCTTTCAGCAATTAAACCCTTGGCTGCCGTTTACCTATGCCATTGATGTAATGCGCGAGGCGGTCGGCGGGATTGTATGGGAAAATGTTGAGCATGATGTCAAGCGGCTTCTCTTGTTTGCCGTTGCCGCCCTTTTGGCCGGACTTTTGTTGAAAAGCTCATTAAACCCATGGATGCGCGCGCTGAAAGAGAAAGCCGTCCAAAGTGGGTTGTTTCATTGAAAAATTTTCTCTATTTTCTTTTGGAAGCATCTGTTACAATAGGGACGAGAGCGCTGCTCCATTCTCAATTGCCCCGTGGGATAGACGTCTCCAAGCATTGTTCACTGCTGCTTTCGCACGATGGGAGAGCGCTCGATGCGGGGAAAAGGGGAGAGAATCATGTCGATCCGTCGACTGCTTGGTTTTGCGCTCATTTTTTTGGCGATTTCGATGTTTATCGAGCAAATGTGGTGGGTCGGGGGCATTTGTTTATTGATTGGAATTGGAATGACTGCGAAGAGTCCAATCGATCGAAAGTGGAGGAAAAGAAGCATATATGGTAAACATCGAGAGTGATATGAATCAAACAAGGGTCAGACAGCATGATGTGCAGTTGATGAAAAAAGCAGAACAGTTTATCACGGTGAGCTATCGGGAGCTTGGAAAAAGTGAGCAAGAAATGAAGCGGCGGTTGAACGAAATCCGTTTGGAAGTAGAACAAACTGGTACATATGTTCATACGTACGAAGAGTTAAGCTATGGGGCTAAGATGGCTTGGCGTCATAGCAACCGTTGCATCGGCCGCTTTTTTTGGCGATCGCTCCATGTCATTGATGCGAGAGAGGCGGTTACCGAAGACGAGGTTTTTTCTTATCTGTTCCATCATATTGAGTTTGCGACCAATGGCGGGAAAATCCGGCCGACGATCACGATCTTCCGTCCAAACGGGGAAGTGCGCATTTGGAATCATCAACTGATTCGTTATGCAGGTTATGAAACCGAAGAAGGGATCATCGGCGACTCATCCTCCCTCACTTTCACCCGTGCCTGTGAACAGCTTGGGTGGAAAGGGGAAAAAACGCCATTTGACGTGTTGCCATTGGTGATCCAGGTAGGCGGCCGGAAGCCTGTTTGGACGTCGATCCCCAAAGAATTGGTGCTTGAGGTGCCGATTGAACATCCGGAGTTTCCGTGGTTTCGCGATTTGCAGTTAAAATGGTACGCGGTCCCGATCATTTCGGATATGTGCCTCGAAATCGGCGGGATTCGTTACATGGCGGCGCCGTTTAATGGGTGGTACATGGGAACTGAGATCGGAGCCCGCAATTTTGCTGATGATTATCGCTACAACATGCTTCCGAAAGTGGCCTCTTGCATGGGGCTTGACACCAACTCCAACGCATCATTATGGAAAGACAAGGCGCTGGTCGAATTGAATATCGCTGTTTTGTATTCCTACAAAAAGGCGGGCGTCAGCATCGTTGATCACCATACCGCCGCGCGCCAGTTTCAGCTGTTTGAACAGCAAGAGAAAGCGGCCGGCCGCCATGTCACTGGCGATTGGACATGGCTGATTCCGCCTCTTTCTCCGGCGACAACGCACATTTTTCATCGATCATATGACAATACGACCGTGTTGCCAAACTTTTTCTATCAAGATCGTCCATATGAATGTGAAAGGGGAGAGGAACAATGACCGTCATCATCCGTATGTGCGATGTGTCATGGGTGAGGGGCGGGCGGACCATTTTGCATGATATGAACTGGGAGGTGAAAGAAGGTGAGCAATGGGCGATTCTTGGCCTAAACGGCTCCGGGAAAACATCGCTTCTCAATATCGTCACCGGCTATCAATATCCGACGCGCGGGGATGTTGAAGTATTGGGCTATCGGTTTGGACAGGCAAGCCTGCCGGAGTTGCGACGGCACATCGGGTTTGTGAGCAGCTCGCTCCTTGATCAGTTTCATGATACGCTGCAGGCAGAAACGGTTGAAGATGTCATCATCAGCGGCAAGTTTGCCACCATCGGCTTGTATGATGCCGTCACGGATGACGATCGAGCGGAAGCGGAATCATTCATGGAATCGTTTCGTCTTCAAGCGGTCAAAGGAAAGCGGTACGCAACGCTGTCGCAAGGAGAAAAGCGGAAAACATTGATCGCCCGAGCGCTGATGGCCCATCCGAAGCTGCTCATTTTGGACGAGCCGACGGTCGGCCTTGACTTATTGGCCCGCGAAGAAATCTTATCACTGATCGGACAGATCGTCACTCAGCCGTGCCATCTCTTATACGTCACCCATTATATTGAAGAAATCGTCGACTCGATCACCCATGTCTTGCTTTTGCAAGACGGGCGCATCGTGGTGGCTGGCCGAAAAGAGGATGTGTTGACCGATGAGCGACTCTCAGAAGCGTTTCGCCTTCCGATCCGCATTCATTGGGAACACGGCCGGCCATGGGTGTCCGTCGGTCGATAGGACGGCCGGTGACAGCCGGCTCTAGACCGACTGCCTCAACATACCGTACATCCGAGAAGGTCGACCTCTATTTTCTGGTAAACCGCATTGGTTCAGCCGAACTCTTCTTGGGGAAGGGTGGCGGCCGACGGTGCGGATGCTCATGTCGGCCACATCTCCGGAAGCTGGATAGGCAACGGCTCCCCCCCTCCGTTTGGGTGCTATATACGGATATGTGAAGCCCTGTCGGCTGTTGTACTCATCGACGGATGAACGAGGAGCCAAAACCGCGGCTCCTCTTTTTTTCCATAACGGCATGGTGTTCATTGAAGGAAGGAGACGCGTCAGGCGGTGAAGCGGGCTCGATTGCCGTTGGCTTCGTCTTTGTTTGGAAGTGCAGGCTTTTCCGATTAAGGTATAAAAATGTTTAAAATATTCTAAATGTGATGTATAATAAAAGAAACAACATACTAACCGGTTGGTATATCATCTGTTGAAAACGGATTCAGAAGTGGATCGAAAGGTGGGAAGATCATGAGGCTAAACGGAAAAGCGGCGATTGTCACCGGCGGCGCGAGCGGCATCGGCCGGGCGACGGCGATTCGCTTTGCGGAAGAAGGCGCAAAAGTGGCCGTGAGTGACATCAATGAGGAGGGAGGGGAAGAAACGGTCCGCCTGATCCGGCAAAAAGGAGGCGAGGCGATTTTTGTCAAGGCGGACGTAGCCGATTCCAAGCAAGTGAGCCGCCTTGTCCAAACAACGGTCGATGCCTTCGGCGGTTTACAGAAATCCCGCGCGAAAGCCCACTCCTTTAGGGGTAGGATGAAGCGCGTTGCAGTTCATTCATCGAACTGATATAGTCATGAGTACAGCAGGAAATGTATCAAGCGAAACCATCAAACGTTATGTGGAATCTCAAAAGAAAAGGGGGTGAATCCATGCCCACGATCACACTAAGGCTGGAACTGCACAACCCAACGAAAGTCAAACAAGACATGTATGAACGGATGACAGAAGTGAATACCGCCTTTGCGAATTGGCTGTTGAATCATCCCAAGCTGAATCAAGCGACGAGCAAACTGTTTAAAGAGTTTTCGTCGCAGCGGTTTCCTTCCGCCGTCGTGAATCAAACGATTCGAGAAGTGAAGTCCCAAAAGAAAAAACAAAAGGCAAAGAAGTTCCGAACATTTTGGTGTTGCTTTAACAATCAAAACATAAAGGTGGAAAAGAAAGGAGCGTTCTACACGGTTTCCTTCCCCACACTGGAGAAACGAATTGGCGTGCCTGTCGTCACGCGCCCCTATCAAGAAGCATGGCTGGATCGGCTGATCCATGGAACCGCCAAACAAGGGGCGGCCAAGCTCTACAAAAAGCGAAAGAAATGGTGCTTGGCGATCGCGGTCGCATTTGAAGTCAAGCCGCGGCACGAAACAAAGGTGATGGGGGTTGACGTTGGGCTTCGCTATATCGCCGTTGCCAGCGTGGGAACGAAATCGTGGTTTTTCAAAGGGAGCCAATGCGCCTTTGTGCGCCGACGATATGCGGCTTTGCGGCGAACGTTGGGCCAAGCGAAGAAGCTTCATATGATTCGCAAAATCGGCCGTAAAGAGTCCCGCTGGATGAAGGATATGAACCATAAAATCAGCCGTCAAATCGTCCGTTTTGCCCTTGCCAACGGTGTTGGCGTGATTCGGATGGAAGATTTGGCGGGGATTCGGAAACGAGCCGCTTCGGCCAAAGAAGCAGGACGAAATCTTCATTCGTGGGCTTTCCATCAACTGCAAACGATGATTGCCTACAAAGCCGAAATGGCGGGCATTCGGGTGGAGTGGGTGAATCCGACCTACACCAGTCAAACATGCCGATGCGGGCATCGGGAGAAAGCGAACCGAAACGGCATCCTCTTCCGATGCCAAAAGTGCGGATACACCATCCACGCCGACTTGAATGGCGCGATCAACATCGCCAAAGCGATTTCGGGCTTCGCCGCCTAACCTAGCGCACTGGTCACAGGTGCGCCGCCCATTGGGGTACATCTTAACCCGATGGGACGGGGTGATGACACACCCCTAAACTTGGGCGTTGTCTGAACCAGAAATGGATGAGGACGCGAACGACCCAAGAATCCCACGCCCTTTAGGCGTGTGGAGTGTCAAGCCGTGGAAACAAGATGCGCGCAAATGGCCGATCATCTCGAAAGCGAACGCCCTCGGCCGCATCGGAACGCCGGAGGAAGTGGCAAACGCGGTGTTGTTTTTGGCGTCCGATGAGGCGTCGTTTATCACCGGCGCGACGTTGTCGGTCGATGGCGGCGGACTGACGTTTTAGCGATTCGGAGTTCGAAAAAAGAAGGGCAGCCACGAAGAACGGCGAGGTTGCCCACACGGAAATGAGGGGAGAGGAAAACGATGCGTTTTTTGAATACCGTGGCGGTTGTCACAGGAGGAGGCAGCGGCATCGGCAAGGCGACGGCCCTCCGTTTGGCTAAGGAAGGCGCCACCGTCGTGCTTGTCGGCCGTACAGCAGCGAAACTGGAGGAGGCTGCAGAAGAAATCGCACGTCTCGGGACGCCGGGGGGCGCTGACCGGTTTGCGGCGGATGTCACCGACCGCGAACACGTGAAGGCGTTGGCGGAATATGTTCAAAAGCGGTACGGCGACTTGCATGTGCTTGTCAATAACGCAGGCATCTCCACCCATGCGAGATGGCTTGAGCTGACGGAGCAAGAGTGGGATGACATCCAGCGCATCAACATCAAAAGCGTCTTTCTTGTGTCGCAGGCGCTCGCCCCGCTGATGATGGAAGGAGCGAAACGCGCACGGGTCAATCGGGCCATCGTCAATGTCGCGTCCCTGTCCGGCCATCAGGCCGGGGCGGAAATTCCGCACTACAGCGCGGCGAAAGCAGGGGTCATCAACTTGACCAAATCGCTCGCTTTGGAGCTGGCGCCATATGGCATTCGCGTCAATTCCGTCTCGCCCGGCTTTGTCGAGACGCCGCTCACCGAGCGCGGCCTGCAAAACGAGCGGTTTGTGAAAGCCATCGAGCGCAACACCGCCTTAGGCCGGGTCGGGGCGCCGGAGGAAATTGCGAACGTCATTGCCTTTCTTGCCTCTAACGAAGCGTCGTACATGACCGGTTCCGATGTGCTTGTCGATGGCGGTTGGCTGATCAAATGAAGATTTGCGTCGAATTCCATCCAAACACTAAAGGAAAGGGAGAGGAACATGGAAGCGCCTCATTTGCTTGTGGAACAATCCGGCCCGATATTATGGTTGACGTTGAACCGTCCGGAGCGGCTCAATGCCTTCAGCCCGGAGATGATTGCCGGACTGACGCGTGAAATCGAACGCGCCGCAGCGGATGATGCCGTTCGCGTCATCGTCTTGTCCGGCGCCGGCCGGGCGTTTTGCGCCGGCGGCGATGTGAAAACGATGGGGCAAGCCAATGGCCCGCAGGCGTATGACCATATCGGCCGCCTCAATCGTCTCATTTTAATGATGAGATCATGCGAAAAGCCGATCATTGCCGCGGTGCACGGGGTGGCGGCCGGGGCGGGGTTCAATTTGGCGCTGGCTTGCGATTTGATTCTTGCCGCAGAGGACAGCCAATTCATTTTAAGCTTCGCGAAAGTCGGTCTTGTCTCCGATGGCGGCGGGTCGTATTGGCTCCCGCGGCTTGTCGGCCCGCATTTGGCGAAACAGTTTTTCTTCACCGCCGAGCCGATTCCGGCCCGCCGTTTGTACGAGTTAGGCGTCTTAAGCGAAGTCGTTCCAGCCGAGAGGCTGCGCGAAGCGGTGGAAACGCTCGCTTTGCAGTTGGCTAGCGGTCCGACGAAAGCGATCGGCAAACAAAAGCGGCTGATCGAGCACGCGTTGACCGCCACACTGGAAGAGATTCTCGAGGAAGAGCGGCTCATTCAAGGATTGATGGTGGAAACAGAGGATCATCGCGAAGGGGTGGCGGCGTTCAAAGAAAAACGGAAACCGTTGTTTCTAGGGAAGTAAGCTGCTTCCAACCAGAGCGAATGTTTGTTTCAGGAAGGCTGCCGCCTCGACTTGCACGAAAATGGAATCAGCCCCTCTTCCTGCCCATAGGCGGGCGGCGAGGGGCTTTCGGTTCGATGCAACGGTTTTCCTTGATTCGAAGAGGTCCTATGTTCTGTTAGAGTGCCTCGGCTTGGGCCGCGTTGTGTTCGGCCAGCAGCTGATCCACGTCGCCGAGCAACTCGTCGACGTTGTCGTACGGCGGGTCCAGCTGCAGCATTTTCCGCAAAATCGCACGGGCGTTCAGCGACAAATCGAGCTCTTCTTCCCAGCTTTTTTCCTCGTCGCTCGTCGGTTCATAGGCGGAATACAATAAAAACAAGGTGAAGTGTCCAAGGGCATAGAAATCGCTTCGTGGATGCGGTTCGCGCCGCAGCCGCTTCTCCAGCGGGTCGTCATCGCGAAAATCCACCGGTTCGCCGATGCGGCACGCCAAGCCAAAATCGATGATCGCCACCGTTCCATCGCGCCAAATGATGTTCGGGATGCGCAAATCGCGGTGGACGATGCCGAAAGCATGGACGTGCCGGACGATCTCAAGCACATCCTTTAGCAACCGAAACGCCTCTTGCTCCGTGTACTTGGCTTCCTGCTTGAAAATCCGGTCTTCCACCGTTTCTCCATTGATATACTCCATTACAAGATACGGCTGTCCGCGCTCCACAAACAGATCATGCAGCATCGGAATTTGCGGGTGGCGCAGGCGAGCGAGCACGTCAGCTTCGCGCCGAAGCAAGCGGCGTCCGTCTTCCCCTTTTGTCCACCGCGCTTGTTTGATGACGACAAGACGGCCTGACAGGTAATCGCGCCCTTTGTAGGCGATGCCGTAGCTTCCCATCCCGAGCTCTTCGATGACTTCATAGCGGCCAGAAAGCACATCCCCGCTCCGGCGCGGGCGGTCGAGCCAGCGGGCGATGAGCGGATGGTGTTTGAAAAAGCGCCTCATCAGCTGCCGAAGAAGCTTGAGAAGAAACTGCCGCTATGATGCTTCTTTTTGTAATGATGGTGCCCGTACTGGGACGGATGGTGGTGCGAGTGATACGTCGGGCCGTAATGATGGTGGTCGCTGCTGCTGTAATGTTTATGGTAGTGCGACGGATGATGGTGATGGCCCAAAAGTGCTTTTAGCAATTTTTTTAACATCGCGATCGCTCCTTTGCGATAGATTTACCTATATATACGGGGCAATGAGAAGGAAGTTTCAGATTTCAAAGATGCAAATGAAACCGCCAGGGGCATAGCCCCTAGCGCGGTTTGGCAACCTCATTCCTCTTTTTCGTTTAATGTCTGCTTGAGTAGCTCTCCTAAACTGACGCCAAACGATTCGTTCGCCGGGCTGTATTTTTTGAGAAGCGCCCGTTCGCTTCCTCGGGCGGCTGCGCGTTTGGTCTCTTCCGCTTTTTCAACAATGTTGCACGGACGGCATTGGAAATAAAGTCCCGCTTTCCCTTCGTGCATTTCCATGCGCCGATGGCATTGCGGACAGCGGCGGTTCGACAGTTTCGGATCGCGCCGGCGGCGGTAGCGGCACGCTACGTTCGAGCAGACAAGCATCCGTCCGTCTTTCGTTTTCCGCTCTTTTAAAAGCGCGCCGCATTCTGGGCACGTGAGGTTCGTGAGGTTTGGCGCTTTGTATACCTGCTCGCTCTGCTTGATTTCGGCGACGAGTGCTTCCGTTTGCTGACGGATGTTCGCCAAAAATTGCTTCGGGTTTCCTTTTCCGCGGGCGATCGCCTCGAGTTCACGCTCCCAGCGGGCGGTCAATTCCGGCGATTTCAGCTCCTCATTGACGAGCTCAATCAGCTGTTTCCCTTTTTTTGTTGGATAAAACCGGCCGTCTTTTCGTTCGACCACTTCGGTTTCGACAAGCCGCTCGATGATGTCCGCTCTTGTCGCCGGCGTGCCGAGTCCATATGTTTCCATTTGCGCAAGCAAATCGGCTTCGGAATAGCGCGCAGGCGGTTCGGTGAACGATTGTTCCATCTCAAGCTGCACCGATGGGAGCGTCTGGCCGTCTGCGAGGTGCGACAAGGTCGGTTGGGCGTTCGCTTCCTCTTTGCCGAGAATGGCTTTAAACCCCATATTCACAACCGCCGTCTCCCGGGCGACAAACGTTTCGCCGCCGATGTCAAAAACAACCGTTGCCGTTTCGTATTCATACGGCGGGTAAAACAGCGCCAAAAAGCGGCGGGCGATCAGGTCATACAGCTTACGTTCATCAGATGATAGCCTGCTCAAATCTAACCGCTCATCCGTCGGAATGATGGCATGGTGATCCGTCACTTTGTCATCGTGAAACACCCGCTTGGCTGCTTTGGTTTTGCCTTTGGCAAGAAGCGGGGCGATGGCGTCCTCATAACCGGACTTCATCGCCAACAGCCGCTTGGTCATCGTTGATGCCATATCGCTTGGCAAATAACGCGAATCGGTGCGCGGGTAAGTGACGAGCTTGTGCTGTTCGTACAGCCGCTGCAACACCGAGAGCGTCTTTTTCGCCGAAAAGCCAAACCGCTTGTTCGCGTCCCGCTGCAGCTCGGTCAAATCGTACGGCAACGGGGCCGGCTCGCTTTTTCGTTTCCGTTTGACTGACACAACGCGCGCCGGTTGGCCGTCAAGGCGGGCGATAAGTCGCTTCGCTTCGTCTTGGTCAAACAGCCGATGACCGCCATGCCGCTCCCACACGGCCTCCATCGAGCCGATCTTGGCCCGAATCGTCCAATACGGCACGGGAACGAACGATTGGATCTCCCGCTCGCGCTCGATGATCATCGCCAAGGTCGGCGTCTGCACGCGTCCGGCTGAGAGCGGGTCGTTGTATTTCGTCGTCAAGGCGCGCGTCACGTTCAGCCCGATCAGCCAATCCGCTTCGGCGCGGCAGACGGCAGATTGATATAGCCGCTCAAATTGGGCCCCGGGCTTTAACTGGCGGAAGCCGTCGCGAATGGCGCGGTCGGTTTGTGACGAGATCCATAAACGCCAAATCGGCTTCGTCCAACCGATCATTTGCAAAATCCAGCGTGCGACCAGCTCGCCTTCGCGGCCGGCGTCGGTCGCAATAATGCAGTCTTTCACATCTGGCCGTTTCGCCAAGCGTTCAATGGCGCGAAACTGGCGGCTTGTTTGCCGGATGACTTTCAAGCCCATATGCTTTGGAATGATCGGCAAGTCCTCGAGCCGCCACGTTTCGTATTTCCGGTCATAGTCTTCCGGCATTTTCAACTCAATCAAATGGCCAAGCGCCCAAGTGACGATGTAGCGCGGACCTTCAAAATATTGTTTATGCGCTTGCTTGCAGCCGAGCACACGAGCGATGTCGCGGGCGACACTCGGCTTTTCTGCTAACACGAGCGATTTCATCGATAAACCCCTTTCTGTCGTCTCCAAATGAGTACAGTCTGTTTTTTAGTATAATGGAAGAACGAGAAAGACGCATCCGCCAGGGTTTGTCTCCTTGGCGGGAGAAGATGCCTTGGCGCGGCGCGAATGCCGCATCTCCACACTTTTTGCACATTTGCTAAATAAAATAGTAAAATTGAAATGACATCGGGGCTTGATGGATGAGGAGAGGAATACGTGCGAAAACTGTCATGGAAACTCGGAATGCTGTTTTTTGCCTTTGTCTTGGCCATTGAAATGGTGCTGTTCGTTTCCCTCTACGCTACGCTCGTCCATGCGCGCATCGAGGAAGAATTCGCGCAGCTGTTGGCGCGGGGAAACAGTCATCGCAACGTCTTGGAGAAAAATGACGACCGAACGACGTTGGCGCATGTCGTGATGATGGAGTCAGAGGCGGAAACCGATGTCGCCATCACCGACGCCCGGCGCCGGATTGTATCGGCTTCTGACGGTATTGTTCCGTTTGCCAAGCGCATCATTCCTTTAACGAACGGTCGCCATATTCCCCGCCGGGGAATGATGGTCGAAACCGACTGGAAGCGGGCGTCGCATATCGCCGCCGTCAGCCCGATTCAAATCGGAGGCGAAACGAGAGGATATGTGTATATGTTTCAAGACACCCGCTCGATCCGGGCGATGGTGTATAAACTGAAGCATCATTTTATCGTCGTTGGCGTGCTGTCGGTGGTGATCACCGTGTTGACAATCGCCTTTTTCTCCCGTGCCATTACGATGCCGCTCCTTCGCATGAAACGGGCGACCGAGGCGCTCAGCCGGGGAGATTTTTCCGTCCACCTCGAGATGAAAGGCAACGACGAGCTGGCGCAATTAGGGAAGGCCATTCAAACGTTGGCAAACGATTTGGCGTATTTGAAACAAGAGCGGAGCGAATTTTTAGCGAGCATCTCTCATGAATTGCGCACGCCGCTGACGTATGTGAAAGGATACGCCGACATTGCTAGACGTCCGCATCTTTCTGAGGAGGAACGGGCGAACTATGTGGCGATCATTTACGAAGAAGCGGAAAAGATCGAAAAAATGGTCAAAGACTTGTTTGAATTAGCAAAACTGGAGCAACACTCGTTCCAGATTGAAAAGCAGCCGACTAATCTTTGTTCATTTTTGGCAAAATTGTGTGAAAAACTGCGCCCCGCGTTTCAGGAAAAGCAGCTGTCGCTTGTGTGCCAGTGCCCTGGTTCGGTCACGGCCGCGATCGATCGGCAGCGGTTTGAGCAAGTGATGATCAACGTGCTTGACAATGCGCGAAAGTATGCGTATTCCGGCACGACGGTGGCCGTCGCCATTCACCTGCAAAAACAGGGAATCGTCATTACCGTGTCCGATGAAGGAGCCGGCATTCCATCGGAAGACGTGCCCCGTATTTTCGAGCGGTTTTACCGGGTCGACAAATCGCGGTCACGAATGAGCGGCGGGACCGGACTCGGTTTGGCGATTGCCAAAGAAATCGTCGAGGCGCACGGGGGAACGATCACCGCTAGAAGCGAACAAGGAAAAGGAACGACCATCCTCATTACGCTGCCGGAGGGATAGCGATGTATACGTTGTTGTTGGTCGATGATGAAGAGCGGATGCTTGATTTATTGGAATTGTATTTAGCGCTGAATGGCTACCGCTGCGTGAAACGGCGTTCGGGGGCGGAAGCCATTGACTATTTGCGGCGCCATCACGCAGATTTGGTGCTGCTCGATGTCATGATGCCAGAACTCGACGGATGGGAAACGTGCCGCCGCATCCGTTCGTTTTCGAATGTGCCGATCATGATGGTCACCGCTCGCGATGAGACGGCGGATATCGTCCAAGGGTTGAAAATTGGGGCGGATGATTATGTGACGAAACCGTTTGACGAGGCGGAACTGCTTGCCCGCATTGAAGCGGTGCTGCGCCGCACAGCCGGCGGTCGTTCCGCCATTCGCGCGGCCGGGCTTGTATGGGACGAAGAGGAACATACGGTCCGCTACGAAGACAAGCCGATTGCGTTGACACCGAAAGAGTTCGCTATTTTGGGGCTGCTGTTAAAACACCCGAATCAAGTGTTCAGCCGCGGGCAAATCATCGCGTCGCTATGGGGGTATCTCGCTGACACAGAAGAACGGACGATTGATTCTCACATTAAAAACATCCGCGAAAAATTGCGCCAAGCCGGCTTCCCTGCTGATGAATATTTGCAGACGGTGTGGGGCGTCGGCTATAAATGGAGCGGACGCAAGTCGTAACGAGCGCCGTGTTTCGGAAAGAGAGGCGTTTGGACTAGATGATGGAGAGAATGATCGATGCCCTTCAAGCATCGGGCGAGGCGGCGTATCTTCTCAGCCTTTTGGCCAACCTCGCCATCAGCGTGCTCGGAGTCGTCCCAAGCGCGTTTTTGACCGCGGCCAATTTGACCGTCTTCGGATTTTGGCCCGGCTTTTGGGTGTCATTTGCCGGCGAAGCGCTCGGGGCGGTCGTCTCGTTTGTCTTGTATCGAAAAGGACTTCGCCGATGGAGCGAAACGACATGGCTTTCCCATCCCAAGGTGAAGCCGTTGCTTCATGCAAGCGGCAAGGAGGCGTTTGGGCTCATTTTAGCGCTTCGACTGTTGCCGTTTGTGCCATCAGGGGTGGTAACGTTTGTCGCCGCCATCGGCCGCACGTCTCTCCCCGTCTTTGCGGCGGCCAGTTCGCTCGGCAAGCTCCCAGCTTTATGGATGGAAGCGTATGCCGTCGATCAGGTGATCCGCGTCACGTGGCAGGGAAAACTCATTCTTACCGTCTTATCTGGCGCCATGTTTTTGTTCATCTGGCGGAAGATAAGGAAAAAGATTCCTGGATGAAACAGAGAAGTGGAAACGCAGCCCCTCGCTCAACCTTCTGTTTAAGGCGTTTGGGGAGATTCTGCATGCCTAAAAGCAGGAAAATCCGTGGCGGCCATCTGCACCTTCCTGCGCCCAGAGCTCATCGGTTCGTCTTGCACCACAGCCTGTGGCTTCGCAGACCCGGCAAACCTCGCCTTTCCATCACATGCACTGTTTCGATTTTTCGCATGGTCAAGGCCATCTCCATAAAATCTGCACAAATGACGGGTATGCTAACAAGGCAAGGAGGATGAAAACGATGAAAAACTGGAAAATGTTGTTAGGCGCAACTTCGGTAATGGCAGCGCTTTTGCTATCCGCTTGCACCGGAGCAGACAAGGACAACAAAGCGCCAAAGGAAAATACGGCTTCTCACACCGGGCATGGGGGAATGAATCACTCGGGCTCCGGAGAGGTGCCGGCCGGATTGAAGGAAGCGAAACAACCGAAGTATCCGGTTGGAAGCCAAGTCATCATCCATGCGGACCATATGCCGGGAATGGATGGAGCCAAGGCGACTGTCACCGGCGCGTTTGACACGACCGTCTATACGGTGACGTACACCCCGACGACCGGCGGCAACCCAGTGAAAAACCACAAATGGGTCATTCACGAAGAAATCGAAAACGCCGGTGACAAACCGTTCCAGCCGGGCGATGAAGTCGTCTTGAACGCCGATCATATGGAAGGGATGAAAGGGGCCAAAGCGGTCATCGATTCGGCGAAACAAACGACCGTGTATATGGTCGATTACATCGATACGGAAACCGGTAAAAAAGTGACAAACCACAAATGGGTGACGGAAGACGAGCTGTCGCCGGCCAACTAACGAATAGTCATCGGTGTTTAAGCAAAACGCGCAGCCATTTCCCTAGGAGCATAGGGGAATGGCTTGTTTTTTTCGGTTCATTTGTGAAAGTTGTGGTATAATTGTACGCAAATTCCTTATTTTTTCAAAAATAGACACAGGCGGCTTCGCCTGTCGTCCCACGGATCGATTAGGGAAAAACAAGGAAGAAAGGGAGAAACGATGCGGCGATTTTGGTTGGGAGTCATGTGGTTTTCAGTGGTTTGGGTGCTTTACGGCATCGGAGCGGCAGGGTATCATGTATGGACGGCACACCGGATGGACGGACAGGCGTTGATCCTGGCGCTCGGCATGGCGATCATGGCCTGGCGCGCATGGGACGAATATCGCGGGAACGGTTGGACATGGAAAAAGGAAGACGGGCGCCATGAATGATGAAAAGACGCCTGCCTGCAGCGATCGCCCGAGCGAAAGGAGGCGGTTTGGTTACGCCGTTCGCCCGGGCGCTTTCGTTTCTTCATGTGTAACGGACCCATGGATTGCCGTCCGCTCACGGGATGACGCCCCAAACCACATGCCGGCGCCAAGCAGAATGAACACGACAAGCGCCGCGATTTTCAACCCGGCCAGCCAAAATTCGGCTTCTCCGTAATACCGGACAAACAGATTCAGTGCGGTAATGAAAAGCGCACAACTGAAGGCAAGCAGCCATAGCGGGGCGGACGGCAGCCAATAGCGCAAAAAACTGCCTGCTACAAGCTTTCATCAAGCAACAACCTTTCTAGCACAATATTCATGGATGTACTTTTTCACTTTTATGCTTTTATGCAGTTAAGCGAAAAAATAGTTTTAGAATAGAATAGTTGACTGGCTTTCGTCAACTATTCTCGAAAAACGCGCTCGCCAAGATGGGAATGTTTCGTTATACTGGAAATAGCATTCATGGAAAAAGGAAAAGGAGCGTTCGGGGATGCTTCACAACGGAGGAAGGACGATTTCTGAACAGGCGATATCGGTCTGGCGCTTGACCGGAGGGATTGGGGCTTTGGTGTCAGGGGCCATCATCGGGGGAATCGCGTTTCTCATTTGGCGTTTTGACGGGCCGGACTGGCTGATCAGCATCTTGGCCGCTGCATGGCTTGTCGAAGCGTTCGTGTGGGTCGTTTGGCTGCCGCCGTTGCGGCAGAAACGATGGCGGTATGCCATTCGCGAGGAGGAAATGGAGATTCAACGCGGCGTTTGGTCCACGACATGGACGTTGATTCCGATGAATCGCGTCCAGTACGTCGATGTGCGGCAGGGACCGTTTCTCAAACGGTATCAGTTGGCTTCAGTAGCCATTTTCACCGCGGCGACCGTCCATGAAATTCCTGCGCTTTCCGTCGAGGAAGCGGAACGGCTTTGCCGCTTGATTGCTGAGTGGGCGAAGGTGGCGGATGAAGATGACGACTAAACGCCGCCTCCATCCGATCGCGATTGTGGCCGGGGTCGGGAAAGAGTTGAAAAACATGCTGCTGCCGCTTCTTGTGATCGTCGTTGCCGGCAGCGGCAGCGATTTTTCCTGGGGCGATCTGATCGTTCCGTTCATTGCCTTAGGGTATACGATGGTGATGGGCGTTCTTTCATGGGTTCGTTTTACCTATCATTGGGATGAGGACACGTTGCAAGTGGAAGAAGGGGTGTTTGTCCGGAAAAAACGAGCGATTCCGTTCGAACGCATTCAAGGGATTTCGCTGACTGAAGGAGTATGGCAACGTCTCGTCGGAGCGGTCCATGTACGCATTGAAACGGCTGGGAATGTGCTTGGAGAAGCGGAAGTGACGCTTGCTGCCGTGTCGCGAGAAGACGTTCGCCGCTTGCAGCGCTGCATCGAGCAAGCAAAAGAACGGGCAGGAAGCCTAACGGAGCCGGAAGATCTCGCGGACTGGCAACAGCTTCTTCCTTCGTTGTTTACCCTTTCGATGAAGGAAGTATGGTTTGCCGCTATCACAAGCGGAGGAGCGCTTGGGGTAGTGGCCGCGGTAATGGCGTTTCTGTCGCAGCTTGGCGATCTCGTTCCGTATGAGGCGCTGTTTCGCAATATCCAAGCGACATGGAACGGATATGGGCGATGGTGCATTGGCATTGTCAGCTTGTTTGCGTTGTTGATCGCTTATGGGGTAGCAATTGTGCAAAATATGGTTCGTTTCGCTTCATTCACAGTGCGAAAGCAAGGGGATACGATCGTGATCACCCGCGGTTTGATCGAGCGGAAAGCGGTGTCAATCCGTGTTGACCGCGTCCAAGGCGTGGTCATTCGCGAAAATTGGTTGCGCCGTCTCTTCGGATATGCGACCGTTTCGCTCATTCACGCCGGCGGGGCGCTCGATGACGGCAAACAGGGGGATGTCGTCCTTTGCCCGCTGGTGAAAAAGGAGCGCATAGCGCCGATTGCTCGGGCATGCCTGCCGGAGTATGATCTTGATGTCACGTTCCACCCGTTGCCGAAGCGAGCGAAACTCCGCTACATGCTGCGGCCGCTCTATTGGCTGGTGATTCCGATCACTCTGGCTGCGTATGTTGGGCGCCCGTGGGGGATATGGCTGTTGCTTGTGCTGCCGTCAGCCGCGTGGATCGGGGCACGGCGCCACCAGGCAGCGGGCTGGGCGATTTCTGCGAGCCAGTTGGCGCTCCGAAGCGGTTGGTTCCGCCAAACGACAACGTACATGTTAAAACATCACCTTCAATCGCTTGAGGCGTCGGCAACGTGGTGGCAAAAGCGAAGGCGGCTGGCGACGATCTCCGCTTCCGTCATGCCGCTCGGCACCAGCGCCCGCGTCGTCGATGTAGATGAAGCGGATGCGGCGGCGATCTATCGCTGGCTGCAAGGAAAAAAGGGGAATCAAACATGATGAAGGCATTTCTTCACGGGCTCATCCTTGCGTTCGGGCTCATTTTGCCACTTGGCGTGCAAAACGTGTTCATCTTGACCCAAGGGGCAATCCAGCGGCGTTGGCTGCACGCTTTGCCGGCGGTGCTGACCGCGTCGTTGTGTGATACGTTGTTGATTTTGCTCGCCGTTTTGGGCGTCTCGCTCGTTTGGCTTGGTTCCGCTTGGCTGAAAACGGTCGTGATGGGGGCGGGCGTCCTTTTTTTGCTGTACATGGGCTGGAGTACATGGAAGAGCGAGCCTGCTGCTGGCGGAAGTGAAGCGGCTGAAATGTTTCCGCCCCGCAAACAAATCGCTTTCGCTGCCTCCGTGTCGCTGCTTAATCCCCATGCCATTTTAGATACGATCGGCGTCATCGGCACGAGTTCGCTTGCCTATACAGGAATGGAGAAAGCCTCGTTTACCGCTGCATGTGTGATCGTGTCATGGGGATGGTTTTTGGGCCTTTCCTTCGCTGGAAGAGTGGTCGGCCGCTTGGACGGTAGCGGGCGGGTGCTAGGGGCCATGAATCGGATTTCGGCGCTCATCATTTGGGGAGTGGCTGGATATATGCTTATGCAGCTGTTTCGCGGCTGATTCCCTACGCATCGTCCGCTCCAGAACGGAAACCACTAGGGTCTGTTCACCGAACGAACGATCTGATATAATCGGAAACAAAAAGAAAGGCGATGTTTTGGATCCAAAATAGGGAGAGGCAGGGAGATTCCCCACCTCTTGGTTACGGGACAATTTTCGTCTTTTTGAAGAAGGATAGCAGCCGCCATTTATGGCTTTTTATTTCTTCTTCAGCGGATGGATTGTCTGCCTGAACCATTCTATCCGTTTCCATTGGCGAAGAAGATGGATGGGCCAGGTTCGTTTCGCTAGTTGCTTTGGTAGGCGAAAGGGGGGCAGCGGCGGGGGAGGAGGGCACATCCTGCATGGTTGGTTCATTTTTTGTTATTGGAGCTGGAAGCATCAGTGTTTCATGAATCTCATTTTCACTTTCTGTTTTTTGGTGATTCCCCCTCATGTCTTTAAACGATTGGTCATGATGGGTTATTGTATTGGTTCCATCTTGGCTTTCTAAAGCGGACGCCCTATCGAATGGAAGTTCAGTTTGCGAAGGGATAGAAAGTGTATGTTCGTTGTTGTTGATCCATTCACATATTCTGGCTTCTGTACTTAGCGTATCTTGCGATTGGATGGTGGATGCTGGTGAGTTCGGCGACCTGTCCTCTTCCTCTCCTGTCGACGATTGATGTCGTCGGGATGGATGGCGACTATTGTGAGAGGAATGGTTCTCCATTCGAACACGTTTCATCTGGTTGGACTTTTGAGAAGATAGATGGGTTGATGAGGTTAGATGTGATTCTTTGGTTCTTACAGGTGAAACCACGATGGGCTGTTTTGTTTCATCAATAAATTCTTGTAGTTTCAAAAAGCTGTTCGACGATGAAGATTCTGTCTGTTTGCTGCCAACCAGTTGCTTGGCTGATTGGATCGTTCGAGAGGAAGTTTCGTGCTCTATGGTCAATAGTTGCATAATCTGACGCAACATATCTTTTAATTCGCTCATGTTGCTATCAGGATCCTCTCTTTCTCGGTTATCCCATTTTTTAGTCAAATTTTCCATTTGTTTAGATAGATGTTCAATTTCTCTAGAAAATCGCGATGTTTTTTCCAAAATAGACTCGAGTTCAACTTGTTGGTTTAAAATGTGTTTTTGTAAAACCAATAAATCCTTGTGTCTCTCTTGATCCATTTGCAATAGTTTTTCTTCCACCGTATGAAGTTTGTTGACCAAGAGGCGAACTTCTTCTTTCAGTTCATCTGCTTCTGGTTTATGAGCGACCAGAGCGTTTTTCAGTTCTTCCACCTCTCGAGATAGTTGATGGTTGTGCTCTTTTAAAATACCATAATCTTTTTCCATCGTCTCGATCCTTTCTTTGCAAAGTGTTAATGTTGACTGAAACGAAACATGTTCGTTCATGAAAGATCGTTGCACAGAAAGCTCCCTCTCTAGGGATCGTTTTTTTTCTTCGATCATTTCCCGCTCTTTTTCCCATTCTGTTTGCTTTTGCTTTAGATCCGCTATCTCTTTTAATAAAGACTGGATGTGCTCTTCTTTCATTTTTGCTTGTTCTTTCCAATAGGAACGCTCCGTTTTCAATTGCTCGATCTCCTCGCGCAACTTCCCGTTTTCTTGATCCATCTTCTCTAACGTTGCCGATAAGTCATGAATCTCCGTTGTTTGCCTAGACAACATGTCTTCATACTGTCGGCATTTCTCGGTAAGTTCAGTATTTTCAGCGATTAGCTGGTTGGTTTGTTCGTGAAGATGGGCTAACTGGTCCTCAGAGGTTAACGAAGCGAGCAATGTTTTGTATTTGTCTAATTCGGATTTTAGATGGATGATTTGTTGCTGCAATTGAATACTTTTATGATCTCTGCTCACGGCTTCCCCCCCTTTTTCAGCCATCTGTCATATTAGTGATTATATGCAAAAAATGGATGGTTATTTACACTTCATTTGAGGCAAATGTATAAAAACCTCATTATCAGTTATGAAATGGCTGTATTGGTACAGAATCGTTTGTAAGCAACCGAGTTCATGCCCAGTGTAAAATTTATTATCTTTGTCCTAAACAATGGGCTTTAATGATAAAAATGGGTTTTTTAACTATCACTTCCATTTGTTCGTGACATACTATAGAGTAGCCTAAAAAAATGTAATGAAAGGAAGGGTATATTCCATGCCGATTAATTTAGAGCAATTTGCTCAACAATTCGACCGTGAATGCATCCAAGTTTGTAAAGTATATGACTGGACAACACACGTTGTACAGCTCGCCCAAGAGATCACCTTTACGTTTCCGACTGATTCTTTAACCGGCGTTACGATTTCTCAGGTCAATTGTTCCATCACCTTGTTGGAGTGTGCTGAAGACGCTCCTCGCCGCGATATTGAGTGTGTAGTCGGCGATCAACTCGTCACATTGCAAGCTGTCACCTTAAGAAAAACGATTCAAGTTGTTTTGGAGGTGACTGGAACCAACACAGCTGGCGCCCAAGTCACAGTAGTCAGCAATCCAGCATTGATCACGACCAGCGAAGAAGTGATTCTTTGTGCTCCAGAAGGCACAACGGTATGCTGCAATGCAACGCAAAATACCTTCAATACTTGCCGCGTAGGGGCCTTTACTCAGAATGGCGATGCGATTACCGCTACCGTTTCAGTAAGAATTTGCCAAAGTATCGTTGTGACTTTTGAAGTAATTTTGGAAGTGGCCGCACGGTTTTGCCAACCCCGTCCAGAGATCATCTGCGAGGAAGAATGCCCTGTGGATGTTTTTCCGCCGCAATGCCCGGTCGTCTTTCCAACGATGTAAAAAACAATGTTCCTTCCTGCTCGCAAAAAAGAGGAGATCCGCTCCTCTTTTTTTTCATACATATAACATACAAAAAACATTGAGATGGGTAAGGAGGGAAAAGGATGATCCACCGTCTGCCGGAAATGGAAAATAAAATCAGCACCATCGAGAAAGAGCTTCAGGCGGTCAAACAAGCATTAAAAGAGCTGAAAAATTCCAGCCAACAGAAACACGATGAGATTCAGGCGATTTCCTATTTCACATATTCATTATTGCTCCCGAAAACAACCGGATACAAAGGAACGGTGATCGGCAATTTTACGATTCGCAATATAGGTTCTATCCCATTAGAAAATCCCTTCATATGTTTGAGAGTCACCCCTAAAGAACATATTGCATTATCAGCGAAACTAGGGGACGATGTCCAGTATGACCGCCGTGTAAACCCAGTGGTAATGGAAGCATGGCAATACATGACCGAACAAGCCAAGCAAATGGTCGAAGAGAAAGGGGAATTTTGGCTAAAACCGATTCGTGTATCGCGTATTGAGCCAGGGCAAAACCTCTCTTTCTCGAATTTCCAGTTTCAGATCCATATGGGCGAAGAACAAACGACCTACAAAATGGAAGGATTTTTTTTCTGTCAACAGTTGCCTGACGGGATTCGAGCGCTGAACCATATTGCCATCCATGCTTGACTTTTTTATCCATTGCTTGATACATGCCCAAAAAACAGTTTTTGTTCGGAAACAGCAAAAAAGCTGACTCAATGGCATATGTTTTTCATTGAGTCAGCCTTTTTAGTTATGCGTTTCGGACGACAAGGGCATTCAAGGCGCGAGTTTCGGCTGTGATGGAGCTTAACAATGTGGATAGAAGGCCTCCATTTGTTTCAATAACGATGCGATACACATGTGTGCCTACGCCTGGTACATCGACCCATGTTAAGTTCGGGAATAAGGTTGTATTAGCGGCAGCAGTTAAAACAGGGAGGAGCGATTCTACATCCAGCGAGGCAATCGGGGTAAAGGCCCCTCCATTGGTCGAACGTTCTAAGCGATAAGTAATGCCTGTTAAGGGTAAGCCTGTTGCGATGGCTAGCACAGCCAACTCTAGTTCGACTATAGAATCCAGTTTGACACGATCGCCACTAAGGGTGGTAATCGGTTGCAAACGAAGCACTTCCGTGACAGCCGTTCCTGTTAGTGGAATGGTAATTGGCAAATCCGTCGATGATTGGGTAAAGAACAATTGCGGAAATAACCCTTCATTGCACACACAAACCATAAGTAGATCATCCTTTCCCAATATTTTAGATTTGATACTACTGTATTAAATGATAATGTTTGGAAAAATGTTTCGGATGAATAACTATTTTTCGACCTATTTTTCATTATGAAATGGGAGAATAACTCACACAAGAAAATCGTAAGATGGCATTTATTGAAGATTTTATACTAAAAAATATTTTTTATCCTTTACTATTAAATATCAATTTAGTATAATTTTAATGTGCTAATCATTATCAATTATAGCTGTCAGAGAAAACAGCTAGAAAGATAATGATCACATTTGAATTTATGATGAAAGGGGAAGAGGGAATGGAAAGCCAAAATCAACACAATGCTTCCAAATGTCCATATCATGGCAGTGTGACGAGTCACGCCTCGAACAGAACAACAAACAAAGACTGGTGGCCCAACCAGCTGAACTTAAGCATTCTCCACCAACATGACCGAAAAACGAATCCTCATGATGAAGAGTTCAATTATGCTGAGGAATTTCAAAAATTGGACTATTGGGCGTTAAAAGAAGATTTGCGCAAGTTGATGACGGAAAGCCAAGACTGGTGGCCGGCCGATTATGGCCATTACGGGCCGCTGTTCATCCGCATGGCCTGGCATTCGGCTGGAACGTACCGCATCGGCGACGGCCGCGGCGGCGCGTCGACCGGCACACAGCGCTTTGCGCCGTTGAACAGTTGGCCGGACAACGCCAACTTGGATAAAGCGCGGCGGTTGCTATGGCCGATCAAGAAAAAATACGGAAACAAGATTTCTTGGGCGGACTTGATCGTGCTAGCCGGCAATGTGGCGATTGAGTCAATGGGAGGAAAAACGATCGGGTTTGGCGCCGGCCGAGAGGATGTATGGCACCCGGAAGAAGACATTTACTGGGGATCGGAAAAAGAGTGGCTTGGCTCCGAACGTTACAGCGGAGACCGCGAACTGGAAAACCCGCTGGCGGCCGTTCAGATGGGACTGATTTATGTCAACCCAGAAGGTCCTGACGGCAAGCCAGATCCAAAGGCGGCGGCCCGCGATATTCGCGAAACATTCCGACGGATGGGGATGAACGACGAAGAAACCGTCGCCTTGATCGCAGGCGGCCATACGTTCGGCAAGGCCCATGGCGCCGGCCCTGCCTCGCACGTCGGCCCCGAACCGGAAGCCGCCCCGATTGAAGCACAAGGGCTGGGCTGGATCAGCTCGTATGGAAAAGGAAAGGGACGCGACACGATTACGAGCGGCATTGAAGGGGCTTGGACGCCGACTCCGACTCAATGGGATACGTCGTATTTCGACTTGCTGTTTGGCTATGACTGGTGGCTGACAAAGAGCCCAGCCGGAGCATGGCAATGGCAAGCGGTAGACCCTGATGAAAAAGATTTGGCGCCCGATCCGGAAGATGCATCGAAAAAAGTGCCGACAATCATGATGACAACCGATTTGGCGCTGCGTTTTGATCCGGAATACGAAAAAATCGCCCGCCGGTTCCACCAAAATCCGGAGGAATTCGCGGACGCATTTGCCCGGGCTTGGTTTAAACTCATTCACCGAGATATGGGTCCGAAAACGAGATATCTCGGCCCGGAAGTCCCGAAAGAAGACTTCATCTGGCAAGATCCGATTCCGGAGGTGGACTATGAGCTGAGCGATTCAGAGATTGAAGAAATCAAAGCGAAAATTTTGAACTCGGGACTGACCGTCAGTGAACTGGTGAAAACAGCTTGGGCTTCCGCAAGCACGTTCCGCAATTCCGATAAGCGCGGCGGAGCCAACGGCGCCCGCATCCGCCTCGCTCCGCAAAAAGATTGGGAAGTCAACGAACCGGAGCGGCTGGCAAAAGTGCTTTCGGTTTATGAAGAGATCCAAAGCCAGCTGCCGAAAAAAGTAAGCATCGCCGATCTCATCGTCCTTGGCGGCAGCGCCGCGGTCGAAAAAGCAGCCCGCGATGCCGGCTTTGATGTCAAGGTGCCGTTCATCCCCGGACGGGGCGACGCGACACAAGAGCAAACCGATGTCGAGAGCTTTGCGGTGTTAGAACCGTTTGCGGACGGGTTCCGCAACTATCTGAAGAAAGAGTACAGCGTTCCGCCTGAAGAGCTGCTCGTCGACAAAGCGCAGCTTCTTGGGTTGACGGCTCCCGAAATGACAGTCTTAATTGGCGGTCTGCGGGTGTTGGGGGCGAACTATCGCGATCTGCCTCACGGGGTATTTACCGATCGCATCGGTGTGCTCACCAATGATTTCTTTGTCAACTTGCTAGATATGAACTATGAATGGGTGCCGACAGAAAGCGGCATTTACGAAATTCGCGATCGGAAAACAGGCGAAGTGCGGTGGACGGCAACCCGGGTCGACCTCATTTTCGGGGCCAACTCGATCCTCCGTTCGTACGCGGAATTTTACGCCCAAGACGACAACCAAGAAAAATTCGTCCGCGACTTTATCAACGCTTGGGTCAAAGTGATGAATGCCGATCGTTTTGACATTCATTTGAAACAAGCCAAAGAGTCGGTCACGGTTTGATCGGCGAGGCGAAAAGAAGCAGCTTGCCGCTGAATTGGCAAGCTGCTTTTGTATGTATGTCTAGAGACCTCTTTCTTTTTTTTAATGTATGACATGGTTGAATACTGCTCATTATAGTATGGTTGATGGAAGACGGGAGGCGTATGGGGACATATTACGGCTTAGGAATCATAAAAGAGTTTGTAGCCCAGTTGAAAAAGCCTTTCACTCAAAGCGAGTGGGAACAGATTTTAACAAAACGGATAGACTTATATATGTTATAATGGACTGGTAATCAAGTCCAACTGCATCAAGAGAGGGGGAAGAAAGGGATAAAATGAATTTTTTAAAAGACCCGAACAAAATGAAATTTATTTCATTGATTGTCGCTGTTATTGGATTGTTGTTAATTTTAAACAGCCCTAGATTGGGAGTTTCTTCTGTTTCATCATGGGTTCGATCCGTAGGTGGCTCTGTGGATTCTCAAGAATATTTGCAAATGTTAAAAGGGTATATAAACGCTTATAAAACGGTGGGGGCTATTTTCTTATTTACAGGTTTATTTTCCATTCTCAACAAGAATGACAACAAGTAGATTTTTATAACACAAAACCTGCATGGGCGCAGGTTTTTTATTATGGCTTGTTGAAACAACATAAAAAACACCTCCAGTTGATAATCAACGACCGATAATAAACCGGTAAAAAACAATT